>SPBW01000001.1 GCA_004525685.1 Candidatus Atribacteria bacterium | reverse complement strand
GGCACAAGCACCTCAGGGATGCGGACAGATCCATCTTCACCTTGATTGTTCTCCAGAATGGCTGCCATCAGGCGCGACGTGGCCAGCCCCGATCCATTCAGTGTGTGAACATATTGGGGCTTCTCCTTGGGCGCGGGTCGATAGCGGATGTTTCCGCGACGCGCTTGGAACGCTTCGCAGTTGCTGCAAGATGAGACCTCGTAGTAGCGACCTTGGCCAGGCAGGTAAACCTCAAGATCGACCGTCTTGGTCGCTTGCTGCGCCATATCCTGCGTCGGTAGGAGAACGACGCGGTAGTGCAACCCAAGCGCCTGCAGTACGCCTTCGGCGTCAGCAATGATCTTCTCCAACTCGTCATACGAAGATTCGGGCGTGGTGAATTTGAACATCTCCACCTTGTTGAATTGATGCATGCGGATGAGCCCTCGTTCTTCCTCGCCGTAGCTGCCAGCCTCTCGACGGAAGCAGGGGGTATAGGCCACGTACTGCTTGGGCAGATCGGCTGCCTCAAGAATCTCATCCTGATGCAGATTGACGAGCAGACTCTCTGCCGTCGGGTTGAGATAGAGGTCATCGCGTTCACAATGGTAGATTTCATCCTTGAATTTCGGCAATTGGCTGGATACGTAGAAGCTTCTCGAATTGGCCATGAATGGCGGCAAAACGGGCGTGTAGCCATGATTCGCATGTCTGAAGAACATGAACTGGATCAGCGCCATCTCTAGTCGAGCCGCTGCGCCCACGTACATGGGGAATTTGGCGCCGGCAATCATTGCTGCCCTAGCGAAGTCTAGGATTCCCTTTGACTCTGCCAACTCAAGATGATGCTTCACAGGAAACGTATGTTCGGGCTTCTCGCCCACGGTCTTTAGGACGACGTAGTCGTCCTTCTTGCCCACGGGCACAGATTCATGCGGCACGTTGGGAAGTAGCGATAGCAGTTCATCGATACGAGACTGTGCGTCGCGCAACTCGTCATCCAATAAGGCGATGCGATCCGCCAGCTGTGCGAGAGAGGCCATCAACTCATCTGCACTCTCACCGTCACGCTTGCGGCGCCCGACTTCTTGAGATCCTTGATTGCGTTCTGCTTTGAGCTGCTCGACCTGCGAAATCAGTTCTCGTCTGCGCTCATCAAGGTCGACGATCTCTGAGAGATCGACCGACGCATCGCGCGTCCTTAGACGCGCCTCGATGTCCTCACGCTGTTCGCGAATCAGACGAAGCTCAATCATCTACTGCCTCCATTCCCTGTTCAATTCTAGGAGAGAAACCGCCGACCAACAATGATATACATTACACTCCGGTTCCCATCAGGTTTTCCACTGCCCTCTCAGCGAGTATAATGGCCTCTCACAAGCACCTGAGCTGAAAAGGGGTGCCGATTGTACCGGAAACGAGGGGACGACCTATGCGATTGCTGATGTACTCCAAGGCGCTGTATTCGACGTGGATCTACTACAGCGCAGACCGCATTCTGTTCGACGCTGGCGAGGGTGCCAGCTCCATTCTTGGGAACAAGGCGTTCGCCATTCGCCACATCTTCTTGTCGCACGGGCACGCCGATCACATCAGCGGCTTGATTGGGCTGGTGAATATCCGCAACAACGCCATGGGCGATAAAGAGAAACAACTGTCGGTCTACTACCCCAAAGACAACTTCCTCATCCTAGAGATGATGAAGTACATCTCTCGCACCAATCGCCGGCTCGACTATCAATTGGAGTGGATTCCCGTCGAGCCGGGGGATCGTATTGAGCTTCTGGATTGCCAGATGCCACGCTACGTCGAGGCGTTTCCCACAGTCCACGTTAGCAATGAGGTCTCGCTCGGATACAACGTCGTGGAGGTTCGCCATCGTCTCAAGCCGAGCTTGGCGGGCCTTTCTCAAGAAGAGATCGTCGCCAAGGTGAGGTCACAGGGCCGAGACGCGGTGTCTGAAAACTATCATCAGAAGCTCTTCTCGTATGGCGGCGATTCTGTTGCTATCAAGCCTGCGTACATTGCTGACACGGAGGTTCTCTGTCACGACACAACCTTCTTGGACGAGAGTGATCGGAAGGAATATAAGCACGCAACCCTGACTGAGGCGATTGCCTGCGCCCGCGATGCGCGTGTCAAGAAACATCTCTATTGCGTGCATATCTCCAGCCGCTACAAGGCTCAGCTTCGCAAGATCGAGGCCGCCGGAGGCCAGTTGGATGGACTGGATTTCGAGGTCACGTTGGTTCCACCCGGTCGCATCACGGTTGTTGAGTAGATGTCTTCTGACTCATTGAAACTCAAAACAGCAATTCAGTACCATGCCTCCACGCAGTGGAGGTCGTTGATTGGACCCATGCCTCCACGCAGTGGAGCCCTCTGCGCAGTTGAGGTCTCCGTTGCGTGGGAATGGCCGAATGCGTCCGTTATGCGGTAGTTCTGGACCACTGCATCGCCTGTAAGCTGTGGAAGGGATAGAGGAGGAACGATGATCGACCGTCAATTCACCCGGATTCAAACTAAGCTACCCGGCCCCAAGTCGGCTGAAGTCTTCGCAACAAAGGCCAAGTACGTGGCCGCTCCGTTGGAGACCTACGCGCCCTTCATCGTCAAGCATGCGAAGGGGGCCGTGATCGAGGATCTGGATGGCAATCGCTTCCTCGACTTCTCAGGCGGATGGGGATGTCTTGCCGTCGGCCAGCGCAATGAACGTGTGGTTGCTGCGCTCAAGGATCAGATTGATGCCTACTTGCACACCGATTTTACGGCTGTCCCCTACGCACCATTCATCGAGCTTGCGCAAGTTCTGTGCGAGCATACAGCCATTGATGGCCCCAAGAAGGCCGCCTTCTTCAACAGCGGTGCTGAAGCTGTTGAGAATGCCGTCAAGATCGCCCGCGCCTACACCAAGCGCAAGGCAGTGTTGGTCTTTGAGAACGCATTCCACGGCAGAACACTGCTGGCCATGACCATGACCCACAAAGCCAAGCCCTACAAGTATGGGTTTGGGCCCTTTGCCACGGATGTATATCGACTTCCCTATCCCTATGAGTATCGAAAATCCATCACCGCCAAAGAGATCGAGCAGTCACTGCTCTCGCTCGTCGACCCTTCTGAGGTCGCGGTCATGGTTGTTGAGCCCGTCATCGGTGAGGGAGGCTTCCTCGTTCCCCCGGCGTGGTTCTTGCCAGCCATGCGCCAATTGGCTGACAAATACGGCTTTGTGCTTGCCCTCGATGAGGTGCAGTCGGGCATCGGTCGCACTGGCAAGTTCTTCGCATTCGAGCACTTCGATATGCAGCCTGATTTGATCTGCGTAGCCAAGTCATTGGGGTCAGGGCTGCCCCTCTCAGGCGTCGTGGGCAAGGCACAGATCATGGATGCTCCCGTAGCAAGCGGAATCGGCGGCACCTATGCAGGCAACCCGCTTGCTTGTCGAGCAGCGTTGGAAGTTATCCGAGCCATTGATGAGGATGATCTGTTGGCAGAGGCAACGCGAGTGGGCAATCGCATCAAAGATCACTTCCATCGTCTGGCTGAGAAGTACGACGTCATCGGCGATGTACGCGGACTCGGTGCCATGGTGGGAATGGAGCTCGTCACGGATCGTGTGACCAAAGAACCGGCCAAGGAACTGACTTCAAAGATCGCAACAGCTGCAATGTACAACGGCGCTATCTTTCCCACCGCCGGTTTGCAGGGCAATGTTCTTAGAGTCCTCGTATCGCTTGTCATCTCGGATGAGCAAATCGACGAGGGCTTGCGCATTCTTGAAAGCGCCTTTGAGAGCGCATTAGGATAGCGCAAGCCATCGAATCTGCCCATCCCAGCGCATCTGCCAACATGCAAATGCGCTCGGATGGGCGCAAACTGCCGCCCCTTGGGCCGAATCGCGATACTTCTTCCAGCTTACGTGAAACACGCATGAATAGGGCATTCGCGCGTTCTTGATCGAGCAAACCCGTAGGTCTTCTACGATACAGACTTGGCAACGCTACCCTTCGTCGCTATACTGGCGCCAGATTCCTATAACCCAAGGGGGTAGACGTGAACAAGGCAGAACTCGTCGAGAAACTAGCGAAGAAGACGGGACTCACCAAGAAGGATGCACGAGCGGCACTGGACGGTGTGGTGGAAGTAGTTACAAGTGCGCTGAAGAAGAACGAACCGGTTATTATCACCGGATTCGGCAAATTCGAAACGCGCAAGCGCAAAGCGACGACACGCATGAACCCTCAGACCGGTGAGCGGATTAAGACGCCGGCAAAGACCGTTCCTGCGTTCAAAGCAGGTAAGAACCTCAAAGATACCGTCGCGGGCGCAAAGCCCAAGAAGTAACGTTTCGCCCGTCTGCCTGCTCTTTGGGCAGGGCTGTCTTTTCTGACAGCGGCTGTCTTTTCGACAGCATAGAGATTCGAAGAGGGAAGCTTCGGCTTCCCTCTTTTCATGGTCAGCACTGCTTGTGTGATCACGATGTCTGGAAATTCCAAGACCGCCCCACTTGGATAGATGGCAACGTCCCTCGAAGACTCATCAAGTTGTTCAAGAAACCGATGACACTTCGTCAATACACACCCGATGAACCCCCATTCCATCTGCCCTCGTGGAGTCTAGCGTCTCCATATGGGGCGCCAAACCATCAACCCAGAGCGGAAGAGACGCTGCTGAAACGCGATCACAACGCGCATCGAGTATGACAGGCCAGCGGTGATATCTATGCGTATTGCTGTGTGTGCATTTGCGATGTTGCTGTTGTTCTCTGGATTTCAGGTCGTCTCTGCTCCTGATATGACAGATGGGATCTCCGTTCTTCTCATCCTCAGCTCGCCCTATGGAGCCAATACGGCTCTTTGGTACAACCAGTTCGAGAGATTGGGATGGACGATCACGCTGGCTGGAACACAAGAGGAAATCACGTACTGCACGTCGTTGTGTACGGCCATTGAAGTGGATACGACGCTCGACGTGATCCCTGATTTGAGCGGATACGATGCCGTCGTCGTGTCGACGATGCCGAGGACAGGCAGAGACGTCCCCTTCCCTGCCCAAGACCTACGTGAGAGCCCCGTTGTGCTCGAATTGATCCGCCAGGCTGATGCTGCCGGACTCACACTATTCACAGGATGTTCAGGTCTTCTCGTATTCGGCAATGCGGGCGTTCTAGAAGGACACACAGTTGACAGCCATTTCGATCTGATGGCTGAGTGTGCGACCTTTGGTGCAACATGCATCGAGGGTGGCCAATCACAGATCCCAATCACCGACGGCAATCTGGTGACGGGCACAAGTGGCCGCTATTTCGCGCAGGAGAATCCTGAGATCATCTCCCGTTCACTCGACGCGAACGTGACCTTCGACAGATCCCTCGACTCCATCATCGTTCAAGATGTTGGCTTCGAGCGTGCGGCCGTCGATCTTGGCGGACCGACATTGTCGGGATGGGCCATTGGCGGCCGTGAGTCCGAGGGAGCGATGGGCATGTGTGGGGTCGAGGATGGATTCGTCATCGTCGGCTACACCTTCTCGTCTGCCCAGGCAGCCTCAGATCTGCTGGCCGTACGATTCGACGCAAACGTAGACACTCTGTGGGCCAAGTCAATCGGCGGGCCGGGTCGCGAGTACGGGCACGACGTCTGTGTGACGGATGACGGCGGACTGGCCATCGTCGGCTACACCACCTCGGCTGGATCTGGCATGGAAGATGTCTTGCTGTTGAAACTGACGAGCAATGGTGAGATGGAATGGTTGAGGACCTATGGCGACGAAGCGCCAGATGCCGGCTACGGCATCACGACGACGGATGGCGGTCTCGCGCTTTGTGGCTATGCGATTCTCCAGCCTGATGCGCCATCTGATGGCATCGTGATTCATACGGATGCAGAAGGGTTCGAACTCTGGAGAACTCTCTTGACAGGCGATGCCTTGGAACGCGCACATGCCATTGTCGAGAACGAAGATGGCACGCTCATTGTCGTCGGCGGCACAACATCGAGTGGGGCTGGCAACTATGATGTACTGCTTGCTGCGCTGTCGCCGTCTGGCGACATTCTGATGCAGAAGGTCGATGGCTTCGCGAAATTCGATGTCGCTTTGGATGTCATCGTATCGTCATCCGGCGACTACGTCGTCGTCGGCTAGGGAGACCAAGAACGTATCGATGGAAACGACGTCAGGGTGTCTTGGTTTAATCCAGCTGGCAGCCGCCTTCGGCTCAGCAGTTTCGGGGATTCACGCAGCTTCGACTATGGTGAGGGCCTGATCGAGCTAGACAACGGTGATCTCCTTGTCTGCGGAGCTAAGACTGCAACGTCGACAACCCACAATGATGCCTGGCTACTACGGGTGTCGTCGTCGGGACGAATCGTCTGGGACGCCAGCCTCGGCGACTCTACGGGCAATGAGTGGATGACGACACTTTGCCAGCTGACCTCAGGGAAGGTTGCCGTCGCTGGTCACACATTGGCGGCAGGAGCTGGCAAGCACGACATTCTCTTGCTGCTTGTCGATCCCAACTGGCAGCCCTAGGCTCGACGCCATCTTGCCAACCTCCAAGCAAGAGCCTCGTGTAGCGCCGCGCAGTTGCGTTGACTGCGTGGCGCATCTCCTTATCACAGGATCCCTGCGTCCTCCCCTTGGCGCTATCGGTGATTCTGTGCCAGCCAAGAAGAGCCCGGGTGCCGCACGAAGCCAGCCCTCTTCTCAAGAGGGGATCGCACGTAATCCGTGCAAGACAATCATTTCTTCAAGGGTGGCGGGAGAGTCGAACACGCAAGTACTTGAGGCTACCGCTGCGCTTCGCCGGACTTCATGATGGCCATTTTGGCCGTGAGAGGGCCAATTAGCTCGTGAATGACGGTGGCGCCGATGATGACATTGAGCAGAATGTGACTGATAGAGGCAAGGGCCGGCACGTCCTGCAGAAGAAGCGCCAGGCCGATGACGATTCCTCCTTGAGGGATGAGTCCCCATCCCGTGTACTTTCGAACATTGGGGGATGCTTTACCCAATCGAGCTCCAAGATTCGCGCCAGCGAGCTTGCCGACAGATCGGAAGAATACGAACACGAGGACAACAGGCAAGTACTGAATGAGGACAGCGACGTCAAGAAGCATGCCACTGATCGTGAAGAACACAATGAACACGATGGGCTCAATCGATTCCTCGAGCAGATGGAAGATGTGATGACGTTCCTGATGTCGAGACGTGTTGACGATCGTTATGCCCATGACCATGGTAGCGAGCAGCTGATCCAGATTGAGCTTTGACGACACACCATAGCAAACGCCCAAGAGCCCTAGCAGAAGGGCAAGCTGAAGCCCATCATTCTCGCCTCGCAACCACGTGGGCGCGTATCGAAATGCTAATCCTGCCGCGGCCCCCAGCGCGACCGCGCCGCCAATGGAAATCAGCGGCTCAAGGATCGTCCCGATGCCTCCCAAATGATGGGTCACCAGAACCATGGCAACGACAACGGCGAGGCTATAGTTGAGGATACCCAGCGCGTCATCCAGGGCGGCAGAGGCCATGATGCTGAAGGTAACCATGCCCTTGGCTTTGTATTGCCGCACAACAGCCAGCGTGGCAGACGGATCCGTGGGGGATGCAAGCGCTCCAAGCAGGATGGCCAGTGGCGCAATCACGGTCCAGAAACCATTGACTCCGGGAAGCAAGAAAGGCAACGTGGCAAGACATCCAGCCATGACGAGCAATGCAGACAGTTGCGCTTCACCCAAGGCGATGAACAAGATCTTCTTGCCCAGGTCCCGCAAAGAAGAAAGAGCGAGCGTTCCGCCGATGGCAAAGGTAAGAATGGCCAGCGAGAAATCAGTAGCAATCCCCATGTCCTTGACAAATCCCGAGTCGACAAATCCCGTGATCTTCGGGTTCAGCAACAAACCGGCGACGATGTATCCGCTGACTCTTGGAAGGCCGATCTTTCGGACCAGTTCTCCCAAGACGTAGCCCATCATGATGGTTAACCCAGTTGCTAGAATCCCGTTCACGTACTCCACCTTCTTGTTCTCATGAAGACGAGTCGCGTCTAGAGAAATGCTGAAGGATACGTCTGCCTCGTGGTTTTGGCAAACCGAGATTGAGCCAGGCAACCCCGCGCGCATGCCTGCCATCGCGCGCCTGATACATGGCGTCATCTCCCGATACCGGCACATTGCGCCGCAGAGGCACGATTCGAGCGCGAGTAGTCTATTCATCTCGAATGCGATATCGTTGGGCATCTGCGAACCATCGGAGAGGGAATGCAGGAATTGATCAACTGGCTTGGCGATGTTACGGGCATGGGATCGACGTCGATCATCAAGTTGTTGGTCACCATGGCGATCATCGTCGTGTTATCACTTCTTCGCTGGGCTTTCATCGCCGTCGTCTACCGCAGGACAGATGAGCCGCGCTCCCGCTACCGCTGGAGAAAGATAGGAACCTACTCTCTCACAGCCGTCGGGATCATTCTCGTCGGCCGGGTGTGGCTGGAAGGCATCCAATCACTTGTCACGTATTTGGGACTCCTATCTGCCGGGTTGGCAGTCGCTTTGCGCGACCCCATTGTCAACTGGTTTGGTTGGATCTTCGTTGGATGGAGGCGCCCGTTTGCTGTGGGTGACCGAATCCAGATTGGCCCGATGGCAGGCGATGTCATTGACATCGGTGTCTCGACATTCTCCGTTCTGGAGGTATCAACGCCAGAAGAGGGAGAGCAGATAACCGGCAGGATCGTCCACATCCCCAATGGCAAAGTCTTTGTGGAACCCGTGATTAACATCACGCAGGGATTCAACTACGTATGGAGTGAGATTCCCATCACTGTCACCTTTGAATCCGATTGGCATCGTGCCAAACAGCTGCTTGAGAACATTCTGCTCAAGCGCGTCGAATCCGTAACAGAAGAAGCCTCTCGCTTCATTCAGGAGGCGTCTCGCAAGTTTCTCATCCGCTCTGCCAATGTTCGCCCCGTCGTCTACACGCGCATCGTTTCTGATGGCATCGAATTGACGCTACGTTACATTTGCGAAGCGCGATCCCGCCGCAAGACCTCGCAGGCCGTCTGTGAGGAGGTTCTCGAAGCCTTTGCAGCCGAACGCTCGATCGACTTCGCCTACAAGACGTCGCGCATCTTCCGCGAGCCTGAGGAAGGCAAGAGCGTGCCAGACAAGCAGCCGCCAGAAGGGGTGTAGCGTGAGTACGCCACAACTCAGACGCAGCAGGACCGATCGCAAAGTCGCAGGCGTGAGCGGAGGATTGGCTACACACTTCAATATCGATCCGCTCCTGGTTCGTGTCCTATTCGTCGCGTTCGCTCTCTGCGGCAGTGCTGGAATCTGGGTCTATCTTCTGTTGTGGCTGCTCGTTCCACAGGAGTAGGCTACATCTTCACAGGGTCTGCTCACCTCCCCTCTGCCAACTCAAGCATGGAAGAATCAAGGGCTGCATCCCTTGCGAGCAGATCCCCGTTGCGTCCCTGTTTCGTCTGCCACTATACTCATTCCTATGGAACTCCTAGCAGATCTCAACCCAGCTCAACGCGAGGCGGTCACACATGGCGACGGCCCTTTGCTGATCGTCGCTGGCGTTGGCACAGGAAAGACCACCGCCATTACGCGACGCATTGCGTGGCTGATTGCCGAGAAACTGGCTCGCCCGGCAGAGATCCTCGCACTCACCTTCACTGAGAAGGCGGCCGCAGAGATGGAAGAACGCGTCGACTTGCTCGTCCCCTATGGCTATGTCGAAGCACAGATTGGAACGTTTCACGCATTCTGTGATCGTGTACTGCGTGAGAACGCCATCTTGCTGGGCCTGTCTCCATCCTTTCGGATTCTGACCGAGGCCGAGCAGGCCATTTTCTTGAAGGAGCGGTTGTTCGATCTCCCGTTGGAGCGATTCAGGCCATTGGGCAATCCGATGCGTCATCTGCGCTCGCTTCTGTCCTTGTTCTCGCGCGCCAAGGATGAAGATGTGTCGCCCGCAGACTACGCCGCCTTCGCGCAAGAGCTAGAAAGAGATCTCAAGGGAAGGGAGAATGACGAGGACTACGCACTCTTTCTTGAAGAAGCCGCGCAACAGAAGGAATTGGCAGCAACCTACGCTACGTATCAGACGCTTCTTGCTGAGGCCGGATTCGTCGATTTTGGCGATCAGATCACCCTGACACTTCGCCTATTCCGAGAGCATCCAACAGTTCTCGAGCGCTACCGCCGCCGGTTCCGTTACATCCTCGTCGACGAGTTCCAGGACACGAACTACGCGCAGTCGGAACTTCTAAAGCTTCTGGCCAGTCACCGCAATCTCACAGTATGTGGCGACGATGATCAGTCAATCTACAAGTTCCGTGGTGCTGCCATCAGCAACATCCTCGGGTTTCAGGAGTCATTCCCCGACGCAAAGCTCATCGTGCTTGATGAGAACTACCGATCGACCCAGGCGATTCTTGATTCGGCCTACCGCCTCATTCAGAACAACAACCCGGATCGGTTAGAGGTTCGAGCGCAGATCACCAAGCGCCTGCATTCGAATTCCGACAAGGGGCATGCGCCGTCGCATCATCACTTCGAATCGCTGGAAGATGAATGTGATTTCGTGGCAGACGCCGTTGTTACACGACATGCTGACGAGAGCCGACCCTATTCCGATTTCGCTATCCTCGTTCGAGGCAATGCTCAGGCAGACGCCTTTTTAAGGGCGCTCAACTTGGCTCGCGTTCCCTGGCGTTTCTCAGGCAGCCGAGGCTTGTATGACCAAGAAGAAATCCGATCGGCGATTGCCTTACTGCGCGTTCTGGCCGATCCTCGAGACACGCTGTCACTTCATTACTTGGCTAGTTCAGAGCCGTATGAAGTGCCTGCTGAGAGCCTTGCCTTGGCGACAGCCCATGCCCAAAGGCAGAACAAGTCGCTGTTGCAGATCTTGCGCATTCTCTCCAACAATGCTGGGTTCCTCGATGTTTCGCCTGATGCTTTGGAGCGCATTGCACGATTACTCGAAGACCTTGACGTGTTGTTGCCCTTGTCGACAAAGGAACGAACAGGCGAGTTGTTGTTCCAGTATCTTTCGACACAGACGGGCACGATCGAACGGTTGTCCAATTCGCCGGTTCCCGCAGATAATCAGCGTGTTCAGAATCTGGCAAGGCTGTTCTCCATCATCGAACGATTCTCGCGCGTGGCGCGCTACGATCGCGTCGCATGGTTCATCGACTATCTCGATGATCTCATCGAGGCAGGAGACAACCCCCCTGTGGGAGACGCTCAATGGGATGATGATGCCGTCAGCGTGCTGACCATTCACCAAGCCAAGGGACTGGAATTCCCCATCGTGTTCATGGTGGGGCTTGTGTCGGGCCGATTCCCATCGAACAACCGTGCCGATCCGATTCCCCTGCCAGGCGGTCTGGTCAAGGACATCGTGTCGGACTCGGACTTTCATCGCCAAGAGGAGCGGCGGCTGTTCTACGTGGGCATGACCCGAGCCAAGGAAGATGTCGTCTTCTCTAGCGGACAGGATTACGGAGGCAAGCGCATTCGCAAGCCCTCGTTGTTCATTTCCGAAGCCCTTGATGTCGATGCATCACAAGTACGGCCACAGCGGCGGGCGCCGCTGCTCCGACTCTCAAGACGCGGGAGATCAGATGAGGCAGAGTCCCCCAAGCAACAGGAACTTGTTCTATTCCCTCAGGGCGAGGAGATCCTCACGCTCAGTCATCGAAAGATTGACGACTTCCTCACCTGCCCGAAGAAGTATAAGTACATCCACATCCTGCGCGTGCCCATCCGACAGCACCATGCCGTCATCTACGGCAACGCCATTCACCAAGCCATTCGCCTCTTCCATCTCAATCGGATGACGAATCGCGATACGCCCGTCAGTGAGCTACATGACGCATTCAAGAAGGCCTGGCAAGCAGAGGGCTTCCTTACTCGCGAGCACGAGGAGTTGCGCCTTCAACAAGGACTAAGGGCGCTCAGGGCGTTTCACGCAGCGGAAACAGCCTCACCATCTGTTCCCACTTATGTGGAGAAGCGCTTCTCGCTGGCGATGGATGATGTTCGATTGGTGGGCATCTTCGATCGGATCGACATCGTGGATAGCGAAGGCACGATCATCGATTACAAGACCTCAGATGTGCAGACAGAAGATGAGGCCGATCGCCGTGCCAAGGGGAGCCTGCAGCTTGCCATCTATGCCTTGGCGTATCAGACGCTGTTCGGCAAAGCACCCAAGATGTTGGAACTGCGCTTCTTGACCCCCGAAGTCATTGTGGGGAGAGCCGAGCCTTCACAGAAGATGCTAGAGAGTGCCCGGGCAGACATTGCATCGGCTGCTGCGGGCATACGACGAGGAGATTTCCCAGGAGAGCCTACGTATCGCGCATGCCAATACTGTGCCTATGCAACTATTTGTCCTGACCACACGTCGTAGAATGAGGTTTCTGCCCTACGTGTTTGCGCTCTTCAAGGAAGCGCGTCTCGTGACACGATGTGATCGGCCCACAGGGACTCAAGGTCATAGAACGCACGCGCATCCTTGTGGAAGATATGCACAATGATGTCGCCATAGTCCATGACCACCCATCGTCGCTCGCCCAATCCTTCGCGACCTCGCGTTTTGATGGGAAAGCTCTTCATGAAATGCGAGGCAATGGCCTTCATGTGCACAGAGTTGTCAGCCTCGCCAATGACAAAATAGCTCGTCGGAATCGACACATCAGACAGGTCGATAACGACGACGTTCTCGCCTTTTCTGTCCTCTAGAATCTCAATCGCCTTGCGAACCAATGCTGTTTCTTCGTTCACTCAATCTCCAATCCTGCTCCCGCGATGAGCGCAATATCCGTCCCCGCGGGAATGGAATCTCGTAGCGCCTCGTAGTGAGACGAGAATGTATCTGGGAAGACAATCCGCACATCGCTTAGAAGCGCGTCTCGCAGCACCCATGCCTTCGATTCGTCAGAGAGCACGATGACGTAGCTCGTATCATACTCAAACGTGTCGGCATTGGCGATGCCTGTTACCTGAAAACCTCGTGCGCGCAGGTAGTCAGCTGTAGTGGCCGCCATGGAGCGGATGCCATTCCCATTGAACACCATGATCTTCACGTCTCCGGGGGTGAGTAGTTCGAGTCCCTTCAACAGAGCCGCGACGAGACGTTCTGTTTCCACCACATTGGGCTGAGTGTATGTCACGCCGTCAATCTCCACAATCTCTCCCACCAAGTGATCCGCTCGCAAGCTCGCTGCGGGGATCTCATGCAGGACTCCGACTGCCTGCAAGAGAGCGGCTTTCGAGAGATTGGTTTCGAGCGGAGGCGAGATGTCGCGAACTGCGGTTCGCACCGAGCGCAGGCCCAATGCGGCGATACCTTGATGGATGAGACTGCGGAAGAGGACTTGTTGACGGGTTAGCCGTCCGATGTCCCCATTCTCTGATACAGAGGTGGCAAATGCGACCGCGCCCACGCCATCAAGTAAGTGTTCGCCAGGACGCAACTCTATTCTGATGGCTGGATCGGCCATCGAGTCCAAATAGATCGCTGAGGCGCTCAGCGCAACCTCGATTCCGCCCAATGCCTCAACCCATGTTTCAAGGTGATTTCGTTCAAACGAGACGTAAAACGGGATATCCACTCCGATAAGCGCTCCGATGGCCTCGGCGGCTTCACCCGCCCCCGCAGACAACATCAGCTCAGCTGCTGGCGCAAAATCACCCGCAGTGTCCCGCAATCGCACATCGATCGGGAATGAGAACAACACGGCGTCGCTCGCAGAGAAGCTAAGAAGAGTCAAGGAGTCAATGCCCTGGACGACATCGTGCCCTATCAGAAGTATGTTGGCTCGCTCCCCTTGCCCGAAGAGCTGATCAGTGCCTCGTTGCGACAGCACGAACCACGTGGCAATTGCCGCCGCCAGAACCAGTGCAACACCCGCATAGACGAGAACCTGTTTTCGGACCTTGTTTCCCCTCATCATCCCCCCTACGTCCGACGCTATCACAGGCGTCGAAGAATGTCAACAACATCACAGGTCCTTTGCGTAATCCCTGCGCATTGACGGACCAAGGCGCATGAGTATCCTTTGCTCACCATGAGTCGAATGTCTAAGTCCAGAGGCGCGAGCCCTCTTGTTGATCTAGCTCACGAGGCGGTACATGGGTTCGTGACATCGGGACGAACCCTGGATGCTCCTGATCCCCTTCCTGAAATCATGAAGCCGCGGGCAGGCGTCTTCGTCTCCATCAAGAAGCACGGGCAACTTCGAGGATGCATGGGGACCTTTCTCCCCAGCCAAGCATCTCTTGCTCATGAGATCATCGCCAATGCCATTCAATCTGCATCGCAAGATCCACGTTTCCCGCCTATCGATGCGTCAGAGCTGGCCGATCTGGCAATCTCCGTCGATATCCTGACGCTACCTGAGCCCTGCGAAGAGAGCCAGCTTGATCCTTCTGTCTACGGGGTAGTCGTCCAGCATGGCTGGCGTCGAGGATTGCTGTTGCCCGATCTGGAAGGCGTAGAGACTGTGGCTGAGCAGATCGACATTGCCAAGCGCAAAGCAGGAATCCGCGCCGATCAGCAGGTCAGCTTGTCGCGATTCATGGTCAAACGGCATGAGTGATTCTTCTCGCATTCGCGTGTCCATCCAGACGTTTGGATGTCGTGTCAACCAATATGATTCGGACGTGATGCGAAGCCATCTCACATCGACCTTTGAGCTAACAGACGAAGACCCCGACGTCGTCATTCTCAACGCCTGTACTGTCACTGCCCTTGCCGAACGCAAGGCACGGCAAGCAGCACGGCGAGTGCGCCGCCTGTATCCGAAGGCCCGCATTGCCGTCATTGGCTGCCTGGCTGATGCCGTCGAGCAGGGGACAACACAGTTTCCAGATGCAGATCTCCTGGCAGGCAACAGCTGGAAGCCACGAATTGACCAGGTCGTGGAACAGGCGCTGACTGGTGCATGTGGCGCGCTCTCTCCCATGCCCGCGGGGCCCCTGTCCAAAGAGCGAAGTCCGGGGCCGAGTGCAAGAATCCGCGCCTTTCTCAAGATCCAGGACGGCTGTGGGCGCGCCTGCACATATTGTCGGACCACTCAAGTTCGCGGGGCACCTCGCTCCAAACCCATTGAAGCCGTCGTCGACGAGGCTACGAGACTCGTGGCTGCGGGCTATCCAGAGATCGTGCTCACAGGTATTGATCTTGCGCAATATGCCCCACCGCGGGGCCACTTGAGTGATGTACTGAACGAGGTCTCTTCACTGGATGGCCTTCTTCGTCTTCGGCTGGCATCCATCAATCCGTCGGGAGTAACCGACGATCTCGTTTCTGTGTGCGAGGCTCGCGAGGTCATCAGTCCGCATTTCCACATTCCGCTGCAGAGCGGCGACAGCCGCGTGCTTGCGGCCATGAAGCGAGGCTACGACGCGCCAGCCTATCTCGATACCATCGCACGTGTTCGAACTCGCATTCCCCATGCAACGTTTGGAACGGACATCATCGTCGGATTTCCCGATGAAGATGAAGAGGCATTTGGTCGTACGTGTCAGATTGTGGAGACCGTCGGCTTCACCAATCTTCATGTCTTTCGGTATTCACCTCGTCGGGGAACGCTGGCCGCCGGCTTCCCCAGCCAAGTCTCATCAGAAGTGAAACGCCATCGATCAGAGGCCCTCCTATCCCATTGGCAGATGGCCCTTGGGAGATCACTTGACAACCGTATCGGTTCGACACAACATGTCCTTGTCGAAGAGGGTCTTGGTCATCTTTGGCGCGGCTACACGCACGACTACCTTTACGTGGAATTTTCCTCAGACCGACAAATTCGGATTGGCTCTATACTCCCTGTTCGCCTGACCGGCAGAATGGGCACAGTGCTGGAAGGAGTGGATGATCATCGAATCGATGCACGTTGAGATGACGTTACGAGACGATACGGAAGCGACTGCCCTGTTCGGGCAATTCAACAAGAATCTCAAGGAAATCGAGACGGCGTTTTCTGCTCAGATCATTGCTCGAGGAGAGACCATCCGCATCGAAGGCGAAGCAGCCGAAGTTGAGCTTGTTCGCTCCTTGTTCGAGAAGCTCATGGACTTGGTAGAGAAGAAGCACTACCCGTCAGCCAATGACGTCCGCTACTTGATTTCCCAAATCAAGGCCGGTGTCGGCGTAGACAGCGTGCTATCAGATGTCGTTCGGCTGACCCACTGGGGCGAAGAGATCAGAGCCAAGACCGTTGGTCAGGCTCGCTACGTCCAAGCCGTGGGTGAGAATGATATCACCTTCTCCATTGGACCTGCGGGGACAGGCAAGACCTATCTTGCCGTAGCGATGGCCATCGACTACCTCAAGAAGGAGAAGGTCAAACGCATCATTCTGACACGTCCAGCTGTTGAGGCCGGCGAGGAGCTGGGCTTCCTACCTGGCGACATACAGGCCAAGGTGAGCCCCTACCTGCGCCCACTCTATGACGCCATCTATGACATGATCCCTGTGCCCGAGTTCGAGAAACTTGTTGAGCATGGCCGCATCGAGATGGCCCCACTGGCATTCATGCGTGGACGAACCCTGAACAACTGCTTCGTGATTCTCGATGAGGCCCAGAACACGACGTCCATGCAGATGAAGATGTTTCTGACGAGATTGGGGTTTCACTCCAAAGCCGTTATTACGGGGGATGTCACACAAGTGGACCTGGAGAATCGCGAATCAGGCCTCATCGCAGTTCAGCACATCCTCGCTGACATACCCGGCATCTCATTCAATTGGCTCGACAAGGATGATGTCGTACGCCACAACCTCGTTGCACGAATCATTGAGGCCTACGAGAAGGATCAAGTTCGCAAGGATCAGGCGAGGCAAAGCTGAGTTCTTGGCCCGTCAATCGCGCTTTGCCCTTTCGCTTGATTGTGCTACGCTAGCATCAGGAACGCGTGTGTCATCTGAGCGAAGGAGTAGCTATGCGAAGGCGTGCCATACCATGGATCTCTGCAATCATCCTCGTGCTTGCCACCGTTCCCATGCTGGCACCAGATGATCCTCAGGGATCCGTCGTCATCAACGAGATATGTTGGGCCGGGTCTGCTCAAGATCCGACAGCCGAATGGATCGAGCTGTTCAACACGACAGATACTCCGCTGGATCTTCAAGGATGGCAACTGCGCTCATCAGATGGTGCACCCAATATCCTCCTGAAGGGCATCATCCAACCTCACTCAAGCGACGACATCGCTTCAGGCTATTTCCTCCTTGAGCGCGATTCAGATGACAGTGCCCCTGGCGTCGACGCTGATCTCACATATCAGGGAGCCTTGACGAATCGAGGCGAAGCGCTCGTCCTCATCGACAGCGAAGGTCGCGTCATCGACACGGCCAATGCCCCTCTGCTCGACGATGAGAGCCTTTCGTGGCCAGCCGGGAGCGATGATCGGGGAGTACCGTCGTTTGCGTCGATGGAGCGAGTCCAGTTCCAGGTCGCAGATGAGCCTGCCAATTGGGCCAGTTGTACGGCCGCCTATCCTGAGGACTCCAGCGGCTCTTTCTACGGGACACCGAAGATGGAGAACTCCGCATACAATGTGCTCCCCGAAGTCAACGTCGTCATTACCCCCACCATTCCTCATCCGGGCATGCCTGCTCAATTCAATGCGGAAGGCTCCCGCGACTTCAATGATCCTATTGAATCCTATGCCTGGGATTTCGGGGACGGAGTAGCGGCATCTGGCTCCATCGTCATGCACACGTTTCCTGAACGAGGATCCTACACAATCACACTGACACTCACGGATTCAAAGGGCGGGCAGACGACGTGGGTTCATCAGGTTCTCGTGGCCCTAACGACACCACCAGTCGCCGACTTCAGCCTTGTGCTCAAGCAGGATGAGACGATCCTGCGAGTCGGAGATCCCATCACGTTCCAAGATGAGTCCAGTGACCATGACTCCGAGCTGGCTGCCTGGAAATGGCAATTCGGCGATGGAGCAGAGGCATCTGGTCAAATTGTCTGTCATTCTTATACTGCCTACGGCGAGGTGATCGTCGGCCTTCGCGTCACAGACACGCAAGGTGAAGTGGGTGTTCAGACCAGATCCCTATCAATCTTGAGTCAACTGCCTGTGGCCATCGTTTCCTTCTCTTCTGAACGCCCGAACCAGGGCGAGACAATACGTTTCGATGCCAGCGAATCGTTCGATCCAGATGGTCAGATCGCTTCCTATCACTGGGACTTCGACGGGGACGGTCTGTTTGATACCGAGGGGCCGGATGCCATTGTCGACCACGCCTATGACTCGGGCGGCTGTTTCGTCGTGCGCGTTCAGGTCGTCGACGACCAATCTCAGATTGCCTTCCGAGAAGCCACCCTGAATGTCAATCCTGCGCCTGTCGTCGCGTTCCAGATCTCCAACTTCGAGCCCCTCGAACTTGAATCTGTCACGTTCACAGATCTGTCAACTGACGTCGGAGGATCCATGGCCGATTGGGCTTGGGATTTCGGAGATGGGACCCTGTCCAATGAACGGTCACCTAGTCACATCTATCAGCAAAGCGGCCCGATGAATGTTACCTTGTCTGTAAGCGATGAGTTGGGAGCGGAAGCTACGGCCGCAGCGATTCTCCATGTCGGGAACCTAGAGCCCGTGGCAGTTCTGAGCGCAAGTGCAACGACGCTTCCGACTGGCACCAGATTCTCCTTCGACGCATCGACTTCATCGGATCCAAGCCCGAAGGGCGCTCTGACCCAATATGAGTGGAGCCTCGGCGAGGCCGGTGTCTTCGATCTCTCCACGTCGTCGCCAACCTTGACCCATGCATTCCAAGACGATGGCCAGGTAGCAATCCGTGTACGCGTAACGGATACCGACGGAGCAAGTGCGGTCTCCGCGCCACTGGTGATCACAGTGACCAATCGAGCGCCCGTGATTTCGCAGATCACCTGGGAGCCTGGTGCCCCCCTCGATGGTGACGAAGTCGTCTTCACTGTTCGTGCATCCGATCCGGATGGCGAGATCACAGGATGGACATGGGCTCTCGACACTGGCGCGAGAGGGTCTGCAGAAGAGTTTTCAGCCGTCTTCTCGGATCATGGCTCCTACGAGATCTCGGTCACGGTTCGAGATGACGATGGCGCATCATCTCAGCCGCTCGCAGTCACGATCCCTGTCAGCAATGCTTCACCAGTGGCCCAATTCAGCGTCGTCCAGGGATCGGCCTGTGGACTGAGCGGCGTACGTTTCAATGCAGCCGGCTCCTACGATCCAAGTCCGCAAGGGGAAATCGTTCACATGGCTTGGAGTTTTGGGGATGGGACAACCTGTCCTGGCAACTCAGCTGAGTGCTCAGATTCAGACCGATGGTCACCCGAGCACTGTTATTCCGCGCCGGGAAGGTATAACGTTACTCTTGTTGTGATCGATGAGCACGGGGCGATGTCTAGCACTGAGAAAACGATCCTCATCGGCAACTAGAAAGGACGGAAATGTTCCGCATTCGCGAGGCGACTCAGGATGACAACGATGCACTGCTGCATCTCGAAGGCCAAAGCCCCCAAGGGACAGGTATCTCTATCATCATTGACAGAGATGACTACTTCTATCGCTCACAGCTGCATGACAGAAGCAAAGTGCTCATTGCAGAGGAGCACGGCAAGCTTGTCGGGATCATGGCCTATGCGATCAAGGACATCCTCGTCGACGGCGAGACGAAGCGTGCCGCCTACTTCTACGACTTGCGCGGCGAGGCCACGTATCGGCGCAGCATGAAGCGAGGCCTGTTTCGTCTCTGGCGCACAGCGTTGGAGGGGATGGAGGATGCTGGAGCATCGTTCATCTACGGGCATGTTAAGGCAGACAATATCGACTCCATGAACGTCTCGACCAAGGTCGGCGCACAGCCTATCTCGACGTTCGATATTCTCTCTCTGCCGTCGCTCCAAGGACGCCCGCCGGAACTCGATCCACATCTGGGCTCTCTTGCCGATGAAGTGGAGAAGATCAGCTCTCTGGTTGGAACGAGAAACCTCAAGCCATGCGACTTCAGCACCCCCTATGAGCGCGGTGCCGAGCTGGGATATCTACGCGGTATTTTCCGCATTGAGCGCGGTGATTCCATGGCTCAAGTCAGTGCCTGGGATCTGTCCAGTATCTACAGAGGCCGCGTCTTGCGGATGCCGCTGTCGCTGCGCGTACTAGCCGGCGTCTTCAACCCACTTTCTGCGGCTGTCCCTGTGCCTCGCATACCACGCGTTGGCGAGCAAATGACGTACTTGCAGCTGTTCGATTCAATTTGTCAGGGGAGAAGAGGCGTCGCGCTGCTCAAGGAACTCATCCAGCAATTGCGCAGGATGGCGTATGCCGATGGTATAGATATCCTGACATTGTTCACCTATACCGACGATCCGCTCGCAAAGCTTCCTCGATTCTTCCCCGAGCAAATCTTGCACTACAACACCATGATGCTGCCATTGTGCGGGAATGAATTGCCAGAGCGTCCATTCTACTTGGATATTCGAGATATTTAGATGTCTCCCAGCAGATGCTCAGACATCAGACACCCAGGCGATAGCCAAATCCTCGCACTGTAATCACAAGTTCTGGCTTCTCAGGATCGACTTCGATCTTCTTGCGAAGCAAGTACACGTATTTCTGTACGTCTTGCCCGTTCGCGTAGTTTCTTCCTACTGCGTCCGGCTTCGGCTTCCAGAGTTCGTCTAGGATCTCTTTCGTCGGGAATACACGTCCAGGAGATGAGGCAAGAAGCTTAAGCAGCTTGTACTCTTTGGGAGACAGCGAGATCGTCCGACCTCCAATATTGACCTGCTTTCGCAAATCGTCGATCGACAACTGCAGTTCCTTGATCGCTGGCTGAGTTCGTCGAAGAACAGCCTCAACCCGTGCCAGAACCTCCTCTAGATGGAATGGCTTAGAAATGAAATCGTCGGCGCCAGCACGAAGGCCCCGCACACGGTCATCGGCTCGACTTAGGGCAGAAACAAGGATCACAGGCACAGAACTTCTTGCCCGGATGAATGCCAGCAAGTTCAATCCGCCTTCATTGGATTCAGGAAGGATAATATCCAAGAGAATGAGGTCTGGTTCCCAGGTAGCTAGCATCGCCTTGGCTTCTTCCATGGTGCGCGCAGTCTTCACTCGATAGCCACTGCGTCGGAACTCATCATTCAGAAGCTCGACGATCCTCGCATCATCCTCGCAAATTAGGATGCTTGCTGCTCGCATTCGTCAGTCCCTCCGACTTCTTTTCTCATACCACTACGCAATTGTTCTGCCTTTGGACCTGCTTGGCTACTCTAACTTCTCTCTCCGCAAGAATGTAGGTACATCGAGGTTCTCATCTGCACGAATGCGCTCTCTCGATGCCGATTGTCTCCGCTCTTTACCCACCATGTCCGGTGCCTGAAAGTCAGCAGCGATGACCGTGATCTGTACACATTGCTGGAAGTCCTCTCGCACAACGGCTCCGAAGACCAAGTCGCACTCTGTGGCTGCCGAACGTCGGATTTGATCGGCCGCTGCGATGACTTCTCCTAGAGTCAGGTCATCGCCGCCCGTGACGTTCATGATAAGCTTGCGTGCACCGCGGATTGACTCCCCATCCAGAAGAGGATTCGTGCTGGCGATCTTTGCCGCATTGATGGCACGTTGCGCACCCGAAGCGCGCCCCATCCCCATCATGGCGTCCCCAGCATTAGCCAAGACACTTCTGATATCGGCAAAATCGAGATTGACCAGTCCCCGTACTGTGATGAGATCTGAAATGCCGCGTACGCCTTGATGGAGAATCCCGTCTGCCAATTCGAATGCTTTTGTCATGGGCATTCCTCGAGCACTTGTCTCAAGCAGTCGATCATTGGATATGACGATCAGGACGTCCGCTGCCTTGCGAAACTCTTCCAATCCCGCGTCTGCATGTTTCTGACGAACCGTCCCCTCAAATGAGAAGGGTCGCGTAATGACGCCCACGGTTAGCGCCCCATTCTCCTTGGCGATCTCAGCAATGACCGGTGCAGCACCACTTCCCGTACCTCCGCCGAATCCAGATGTGATGAAGACAAGATCCATGTCTCGTACAAGACTGGCAATCTCCCATCGCGATTCCACGCCCGCCTTCCGGCCCTTCTCGACATCTCCGCCTGTTCCACGTCCACTCGTAATGTCAAATCCCAACTGGAGCGTCTCCTGGACGTGCGATGCATCCAACACCTGTCGATCCGTATCTACGGCAATGAGGCGAACACCCTCGAGCTGCTCTGCTCTCATTCGATCCACTGCATTGACGCCGCCATCTCCAACCCCCATCACGAGGATGCGAGCTGTCGGACCATGTTGGACGTGCTGCTGCTGTTCGCGCACTTGCTCGACCAAAGGTGGCTCGCCAATGATGATCTCCCGCATGCCGACAACGTGCTCTGCAGCAGATTGAAGGTTGTTGAGCTTTCGTTGGCAATACTCCCTCTTGAACTCGGAATCGACGGAGATGAAGAGCTGTTCGTCATTCAGTGTGATCGATCGAAAATCTGCTGGAAGACAAGCTCGCAGAATCCGATCATCGATCGCAGCAAGAATCTCTCGCCACGTCTCCCGAGTTCCCTTTTCCGTGCTTTCGAGTCTTGTGTCGTCCATCATTCGCACACTCCCATTGCTATTCTGGTGTGGGATCTCGTGCTTGTCAACAAGTGCAATGAATTCCAGGGACCTCGTTCTTGTCGATCTCAGCGTGTTGTCCTACCATTCACCTATGAGTTGGCAAGAGATCTGGGTAGTTCTGAAGTGGCTTTTGGCAGCGTTGATCGCCGGATTCATCGGGCAATTCGGCAAGTCACTTGCTTTGTTCTTGATGAAGCGAAGACGAGAGAAGGCGGTGCCAAAGGCCATTCCGGATGCGCCGGATTCGGCTGCTCAATCATCCAGTTCAGACGAAGACGTGGACAGAAAGCGTTTGGAGACACAGGCGAAGATTGAGAAGAAGAGAGCCAAGACAAGCGTCAAGCGGCTCAAGAAATCCTAGAGCCGCTTGTTCGTTGTCTCTTGTCTTAGGAATAGTTCGTGACGTTACTTGTCAGTTTTCGCGTGGGCCACGATCTCCATCCCGTTGTAGTACCCGCAATGCGGACAAACGCGATGAGGAAGTTTCGTCTCGTGACAATGTGGGCACTCGCTCGACGCAGATACGTTCATGTGTCGCCAATGATTGCGACGCATGCGCCCTTTAGAACGCGATGTTCGATATTTCGGAACTGCCATGTTTCCTCCTTCAACAACAAAAGGACCACTCCAGGGAGTGAATCCTCACGCAAACGAGTTTAGCCGGTCGCGTCCTAGGCCGCAACCTCTAGCACGAGCGTCACGGGACCATCATTCTCCAGCGCAACAGCCATCTTGGCTCCAAACCTGCCCGTTTGCACGTTCACTTCCTCTCTTCGCAGCGCCTCCACGAAGGCATCAAACACACAGGAGGCCTGCTCAGGCGCAGCAGCGTTCGTGAAACTTGGACGCCGCCCCTTGCTCGCGTCAGCGAGCAGCGTGAACTGCGAGACAGCCAATACGTCGCCGCCTATGTCGCGCAATGACGCGTTCATCTTGTGTAACTCATTCTCAAAGATGCGCAAATCAGCAATCTTCTTCGCGATCTTGGACAGATCGATCTCTGAGTCGCCAGGAGAGATTCCCACTAGCAGAAGCAATCCAGTTCCGATTGCAGCAATACGTTCCCCTGCAACGTCAACTGAGGCGCGCGAGACGCGCTGCAAGACGATGCGCACTAGGCTTCCTCTTCCAACAGTCGTTCTGACAAGTCGATCAGCCGCTGCAATGAGACATCCGACAGACATGCAACCCTCGAATACAGAACAAGCTCCAATCGCTCTCGCGCAACTTGGACCCTAACGTTTTGATGGAATGCCTGTTCCACCAGACGGGGTGCTCTCATGTTGGCATGAGCGTCCACGTAATTCACGCGCCAGCGTGGAAACTGATTGAGTAGGCCAATGGCGATCTCAATTAGGCGCTGAATGTGCGGTGCGCGCGACTCAAACACGCGATTAATGTGATTGGCCACCTTCTGACTGTCCGTGAAGAATAGGACCGACTGCGGCTTGTGCGCGGCTGCAAACCTACAGGCCTCAATCAACGCCTGATACTCAGCAACCTCTGTCGTGGATCGCCCGATGAGCTGAGAAATTTCCTCAATGACGTTGCCATCGGGATCCGTAATCGCGATGCCAATGGCTGCCATTCCTGGATTCCCTTTGGCTGCACCATTCATATAAACGAATAACTTATCCATGTACTGGGTCCACCAGGATTCGAACCTGGGACCGACCGGTTATGAGCCGGTTGCTCTAACCGCTGAGCTATGGACCCGATTGTATGCAGGATAAGAGGGTTGCGATTCTGAGTCAAACCTACGCAGTCGCGTGGATGCCGAATTCTCTACAGACCGGACGATCCCTCATCCAACTTGAAGCCGCATGCATGTAGCGGACCCAGAACCTCCTGCGGATCTCTCCCCCATTGCCCGAGCTTCCGGGAGATGTGCTCTGTCCACGAGTAGTTTTCCAAGGTGTACGTCTCTTCCCTGTCCTCTGAAAGCGGAATCATGGCATTGCGCTCTGCATAGTAATCTTGTGCCAAATAGCCATCATCCATCTGCTTCATGGCCTTAGCGACCTGTTCTGGCTCGAATCGCGGATACCGATCCTCGAACAGAGTGAACTCGAGTGGGTAGCGCGGGCGAGGTCGTGGATCCTCAGCTGGATATCCCATGGTCAATTGCACCAACGGAAAGACGCCCTCGGGAAGGTCAAATTCCTTGATCAGGCGTTCGGCGTAGTAGGGAGCCGCACCCAAGTAGCAGCTTCCCAGGCCAAGCGATTCCGCCGCAATCACCATGTTCTCAGCCATATACGACGCGTCTTGGACTCCTAACAAGAGGGTGCTAATGTCGCTCATTCGACGTTGCCATCCTCGCTCCGCCATCACAGCTTCCATTCGATGAATGTCGATGCAGATTGTGAACAGCAGCGGCGCTTTGAAGGGGTTCTTTTGGAGATCTCGTCGCAAGAGAAGACTCCCCAACTGAGCAGCGAACGGAGCCTGTTGTCCCGCTCTTACGATGGTTTGAATGACGTCATCTGTCGGCTGCTCCGTCGTGTACTTGCGGATTGATTTTCGTCGCATAATCGCGTCGATGACTGGGTTGTTCAGCATGGTGGCTCCTTTTGGCTATGGCACGCATTGTGCGAAGCAGTATTCCATAGAACCCAGCCCGCGCTCAAGCATGCGGGCTAGGAACGGTCGGCATCTTTAGACGGGGCATGTCTGGGTTGCTCCGAAGTCGAGACTGAGTAAACCAAAATCGTCGTCACGGCTACATACTCTTGATATGCTGATTTGTGGGCGCGACAGAAGCTTGGCAGGATATTGCACTAGGAGGCTGTATGCAGGAATTACTGGCACGCATCGTTTCTCACTCTAGCGGATGGATCGAACTGAGATTTCAGGAACGCAGTACCAAGCAGATCGTGATTCGAAACGGCATCCTAGAGGAATCTTCAAGCAAGCGAATTCAGGGTATCGGGGTTCGCGCACTCGTCGACGGCGTGTTTGGATTCGCCAGCACAACCGACTTAACGGAGCGAAGCATCCTGCGCACTATGGCCGCTGCTCGCGACGCTGCTCGAACGTCTTCGAGCGCGAAGAAGCATAGAATCAAGGAGCTGGCTAGGGCGACGATGGGAGTAGGAACATTCCCAGTTGCCACCAGTGATCCGCTCGACGAACACTCACTTGAGGAGAAGCTTGCCTTGGTCACGAAGATTGATGAGCGAATCCGAGGCGGAGCTTCGACCATCGTCTCTTCCTACTCTTCCTATGCAGAGATTCAGGATGAAAAGATCATCGTGACCAGCGACGGTGCCCACGCCCACGTGTTTGTTTCCATTCCTGAATTCCGTGTCATGGCTGTGGCCGAGATGAACGCCGATCAATGCTTTGGTCAGAAGGCAAACAGCGTTGCTGGTGGATGGAGCGATCTGTTCAGCCAACTCTCTCCAGAGGAGATGGCTGACTATGCCGTTCGGATTGCCGTAGAACAGCTGACAGCCCCCCATCCGCATGGAGAGCTATCCACGGTGGTGCTAGATCCTGGGCTCGTGGGAGTGCTGAGTCACGAGGCCATCGGACATACCGTCGAAGCTGATGTCGTACTGGGAGGCGCCATTACCGCTGACAAGATGAATCAGAAGGTTGCCTCAGAGCTCGTAACAATGGTCGACTCAGGCGCATCTGAGCACAGCCCCTTTGCTGTCGGGACAATACCCGTCGACGACGAAGGGGTTGTCACTCACAAGACAACGCTCATCCAAGACGGCGTGTTGCGCTCGTATCTGCACAATCGCGAAACAGCAGCTCACTTCGGAGTCGAGCCAACAGGCAACGCGCGTGCTTTCGAGTACAGCGATGCACCGATCATCCGCATGCGGAATACCTATATTGAACCCGGCAACGCGTCTTTCGAAGATCTGATAGCTGGTATCGACGACGGGTATTACATGTGCGGACTAGGGTTCGGCGGACAAGCAGATTCCAACGCCGAGTTTATGCTAGGCGTTCATGAAGCACGTCGAATTCGGAAGGGGAAGATCGGCGAGTTGGTTCGAGGCGCTACCATCTCCGGGAACGCGTTCGACGTTCTCCGATCCGTCGATGCTGTTGGCAATGCTTTCCATTGGGGCCTTGGCGCAGGCACCTGCGGGAAGAGCCAACCCGCCAAGGTCGATGCAGGTGGCCCTTATCTGCGATGCAAAGCTACCATCGGAGGTCGGCAGTGAGTAACGAAACCCAATTGCGCGCGCGCTGTCAAGAGGCACTCCAGCTCACCAAGCGCCACGGCGCAGACGAAGTGGAAATCTACGCGCAAGCCGCGCGAGTTCTATCAGCAGATATTGAGAAGCACGATCTGCAGACAGCCACAAGCCAGCAAGAGACGATGGTTGGAGTTCGAGCTTTCATCAATCATCAAGTTGGATTCGCCTGCACCAACGTACTTGATGAGCTGGAAACCGCATGCGCAGATGCTGTCAAGCTGGCCAAGGCCTCGCCCAGGGATGTGAATAATGTGCTGCCTGCGCCTGTCCCATTCGAGCCAGTGGCTAATCTCTACGACCCCAGCGCGGAATCGTTCTCGATATCAGACGCCGTCCAGCGGGCGATTCGCATGATTGAGACCGCCGAGGCAATCGACTGCCGCCTCGTTGTCGGTGGAGGCGCATTCTCATCCCATTTGCAGATGCGCTGCATCGTCAACAGCAGGGGCATTGAACTGACTGAGAAGAGCAGCCTCTTCACCTACCACGCGATTGTGACCGCGAAGGATAAAGAGATGGTCTCCAACATGGCATTCGACTTCGATGCATCCCACAGCGTGAACGCGATCAACGTAGTCCCGGTTGCCACGCGGGCGTGTCGGGATGCTCTTGGTTCATTGGGAGCAGAGAGGGGGGAATCCTTTGTGGGACCGATCATTCTCTCACCTGCAGCCGTTAGGGATATTCTCGTTGAGGTGCTCGCGTTTCAGCTGAACGCGAAGAATGTCCTGCGAGGCGCCAGCCGTTGGGGAGACTCGCTTGGAAATCTGGTCGCCAGCACGTCGCTGACAGTCACGGATGACGGCCGCTTACGAAACGGCGTGTCCACGAAGTCATTCGATCGAGAAGGCATGCCTCATCGCGAGGTGCATTTGATCGAATCAGGTGTCGCCTCGCAGCTTATGCACAACACCTATACATCCGTTGCCATGGGAGCATCCAATACATCTCACAGCAGCGGATCAGCCAGATCTGTTCCCAACATCAGCCCTACGAATCTACTGATCAAACCTGGGATTCCGTCAAGGGAAGAGCTGATTGGAGGCATCAAACAAGGGCTGCTCGTGAGCAGCTTCTCAGGCAGCTCCAATCCGATTTCTGGAGACTTCTCGGGTGTAGCCAAGGCAGCGACCTTGATCAAGAATGGCAAACTAGATCGACCCGTGACTGGCACTCTGATCGCGGGGAATGTGTTCGAGGTTCTTCAATCCCTGTCCGGCGTGTCGTCAGAGACAGAGCGGGTGTTCTCATCTGTATTGCCCTACGTGCGTTTGGAGGGAGTGTCCGTAACTGCTGAGTAGCCGAACACTTGTTCCTTGTTTCAAGAAGCGAGGCGCGTGCCTCGCTTCTTGTTTGCCTCATCTTACAGAAGCAGAAGTTCCTCGGCAGGAATCGAAAGCTCAGACCAGATCCACTCAAGGTTTTCTGATAAGGCATTGATGGCTCCATCGGGGCCACGCGCCACCAAGAGAATCGACCAGCCTTCCGGCCGTCGAGCCATCACCGTCACCACATCGTCGGAACTCTCACTGCGATAAGTCGCCTGAACGTCCTCGCCCGACCAACTGCCAATTGGCAGCGAGACCGATGACACCATGGTGAAATCGTCTCCAATCTCGATCTGCGCGAAAGCAGCATCCAGTGCATCGGCAAACTCTAGCGCTTCACTAGCGATGATCCATACGATGATGTTCTCATTGGGATCCGTCATCCACGCAGGTGACATAGCATCCTCCAACTGCCAGCCCATGGGTATCGATGCGCTGAATAGTCTATCTGGATGAACATATGCAGGCTCGGCGAGTTGCTCCTGCTCCTCTAGCAGCGAGATCGGAAGCGGCCGGTCGATTCCCTGATCCCAGAAGACAATCGCGTAAGCCGTAACCAGTATACCTAACCAAACCCCTGTCAATATCAGCGCATTCTTCATTCCCTTGGCCTCCTTCTGCACTCGATGCTTCCGACACGCAATCAACCCTGCACCCATTCTAGTCATTGTGAGCTCACGAACCAACAGTGTCCCAAGGACAATCACATTTGGCAGACACGCACAGAGATTCTACAATGGTGCGGGTGGTAGAGATGAGAAAGCTCCCCGATCTTCTGACGCTGTCACGTGGGCTTGTCGCCATAGCAGTCCTCTTGCTTGGCTTCGTAGGCCCCCAAGCACTCGAAGCCGTCATTCTTCTGATGATCGTGGGTTGGACCACAGATATCTTCGACGGTCGACTGGCGCGCAAGTACCATAAACCGCCAACATGGATTGGCGAACGCGAATTCATCTTCGACATGATGATGGTATTCTCTGGACTGGCCTACCTTGTGATGGCAGGGTTCATCGACCGCGTGCTTGCCCTTGGTTACATCGTCATCGCCGCGATCTGCATTGCCTTCTTCCGATCGAAGATGATCACGATGTCGTTTGCAACGCCCTTGGTTGCCTTGCCTCTTGTCATTGCTTCTCTCAATGCGCCGCGAGCGGCCCTCATCTACCTGATCTGGATTGCCGGAGCTTTGGCACTGGATTGGTCTCGCTTCAAGGGCGTCATTAGGGAATTCCTCGACAATGCGAAGAAGCTCCCCCACCGGTAGTTGGATCGAACGGTTCAGGGCGCTAGTCAAACAACCGGTTGGCAGCCGCCTTCTTTCCTAGGTGAACGTAGGCACGGTCTGTAGCGATCCGGCCTTGCGGTGTACGCTGGATGAATCCCTCTTGCAGCAAGAACGGTTCAACCACATCCGTGATCGTATCGCGCTCTTCAGACAGCGACGCAGCCAACGTCTCCAAGCCAACAGGGCCACCATCGAACTTGTTGATCAGGGCATCGAGCACGGCATGATCCAGCTCATCCAATCCTGCTTCATCGATTCGCAGAAGCACAAGAGATCGCCGCGCGATGTCACGATCAATATGCCCATCTCCGCGAACCTCCGCATAGTCTCGCGTTCGGCGCAACAATCGATTAGCAATACGCGGTGTGCCCCGCGCTCGCATGGCCAGCTCTTCTGCTCCATCATGGCTGACTTCGATACCCAGAATCCGCCCTGCTCTGATGATGATGGTTCGCAGATCCTCCATCGAGTAGAACCCCAACCTGAATGACACCTCGAAACGATCGCGCATTGGCGCGGAAATCAGTCCAGCGTGCGTCGTCGCACCAATAAGGGTGAACGGAGGCAAATCAATCCGTAGGGACTGGGCATTGGGACCCTCGCCCAAGATGATGTCGATCTTGTAGTCTTCCATTGCTGGATAAAGGATCTCTTCCACATTGCGGCGCAATCGATGGATCTCATCAATGAAGAAGACATCATGGGGACGCATGTTGGTCAGAATAGAGGCTAGGTCGCCGGCCTTTTCAATCGCCGGACCGGAGCTAATACGAATGTCAACGCCAAGCTCACTGGCAATGATTTGCGCCAACGTCGTCTTCCCAAGCCCGGGAGGACCTTGCAGGAGCACGTGATCTAGGGGCTCTTCGCGATTCTTGGCAGCCGCCAAATAGATACGCAGCTTCTCCTTGGTCTCTTCCTGTCCGATGAACTCATCAAGACGTGACGGGCGCAGATTGATGGCTGACCGCTCATCTTCTGGCTCTGCTCCGGCAATTCGTTCGGTCCTCATCTTGGCGCATTGTACAGATAGGAATTGACTCCATTCAAGTTCCCATCGAACATTGCGCATGTGATGGCCCAACACGCTTGTGATATCATCCCAGACGAGGTGGAGTATGAAGCAGGGCAGGATCGTCACCATTGGGACCTTTGATGGCATGCACTTGGGACACCAAGCCATACTCCGTGAAGTCCAAGCCCAAGCCCAGGCACATGGGCTGCCGAGCCTCGCCTATGCCTTTTCTGTGCCTCCTCGATGGGCTCTTCACGCCCTCGACGAGCAGGTATTGCTGCTCCCCACGTCTGCAAAACACAACCTGTTAAAGACGTTTGTCGATGCCATTCATCCCGCGATGTTCGAATCCGTGCGCTCAATGGATCCCGAAGAGTTCGTGGCATCGATCCTTATCAAGCAGCTCGATGCATGCGTGGTTGTCGAAGGAGAGACATTTCGATTCGGACGGGATCGCTGCGGCGACTTGGACACCTTGAGATCGCTTGGCAAACGCAAAGGGCTGCACGTAGTCGGCGTTCCTTCTGTCCTTGTCGAGAATCAAGTCGTCTCCAGTACACGCATCAGGCAGGCCTTGAGATCTGGCAACATCCACGAAACGTCAACATGTCTTGGGCGTCCGCCCATGCTCCAAGGTCATGTCGTGCAAGGTGATCGACTGGGAGAACAGCTTGGGTTCCCAACGGCCAATCTGGTCGTCGACCCTCACATCCTGCTTCCACAAGCAGGCATCTATCTGGTTCATGCGATCGGAACGGGGATTCTCACTGCAGGGCTGCTCTACGTAGGCACTCATCCCGCGCCAAGCTTGCATGAACACCGCTGTGAGGTTCATCTGCTCGATTTCCCGAACTGCTCACTCCACGGCGAGACGCTGGAAGTTCACATCCTGGACAGGATCAGGGACGATCGCGCGTTTCCATCCACCGATGCGTTGCGCTCTCAGATCGAACAGGATGTCTCAACAGCAAGACAACGTCTTTTCAACTACCCATTGAACGAGGAACGAATCAGCAGTTGAAATGCGCACTTGCGTCACCTACCATTTGGTCAGCATGTTGACGCTGGGAGTAGACACATCTGAGTCATTGGGCGGCGTCGCACTGTATGATGAAGGCCGCCTTTCGCAGACGCGGATGATGGATACTCCGTTGTCGCATGCCGAAAGCTTGTTCCCATTGATTGAAGAGTTGATGGAAGCAAGCAGTGTCGACAAGAGCCAGGTCGACTTGGTCAGCATCAATCGCGGGCCTGGATCCTTTACGGGCCTTCGAATCGGACTGGCTGCCATGAAAGGTCTCTGCCAGTCTCTCGAGATTCCGCTCGTCGGAGTCGATGGCACGCTGGTGTACAGACGGTTCGTGGAAGAGCGCCAGCGCGTTTGTGTGGTGCTTTCAAGTCGACGTGACTTGTACTACGTAAGATGGTTTGGTGGCTCGCGACCCAAAGGGCCGACCGCAGTCATGCGGGAGGCGGAGCTGATCGCGCGTTTGGGTCAAGAGGAGCGTGAGCTCTGGTTGGTTGGTAGCGGCGCACCTCGACTGGAAGTGCGTCTGCGTTCGTTGGAACACGTACGCATCGCGCCTGAGGCGTTCAACCAGCCCTCACCCTTGGCAGTTGCTCAATGGGGCAGCAAGAACTTCGTGGCCGACCAGCTCTACTCGGTTGAGCCCTTGTATGTAGAACCCCTCCTGATCGGAGGGAAGGCAGCGTGAGGTGACAACAATATGTCTAGAGTCTGTGAAATCTGTGGCAAGCGGCCGGTTGTCGGAAACAAAGTAAGCCATTCGCTCCGGCATACCCGGCGTGTCTGGGCTCCGAATCTGCAGCGGGTTCATGCCATAGTTGGCGGAAAGAAGAAGTGGATTCGCGCATGCACAAGGTGCATCAAGTCTGATAAGGTCGTCAAGGCAGCCTAGGTCACTGGGGGATCGACAGCTTGACTGAGAACACGAAGCCCGAGCTCGAACGCCCTGGTCCCATTTCGCAGGGCATTGCGTTGGATGGCGAGATTGTCGGCTTGGAGGAAACCCGCGTTCGTATTCGGCTGGCGACCGATGCAATCGGATTCCTTGCGAGGATGCCAGATCAAGCGGATCCAACTCCACTACAACTTGGTCAGCGCGGGCTATTTCGAGTTCTTGCCTCCAATGAAGGAGAGGATACCTTGCTCTCCCTCGTCTCCATCTCGGATTCAGCAAGCGAGCCACTCTCTTTCGAACATGACGTCGATCGACTACAGAGCGCGTTGACACTGCATCATCCAACATCCATTACGCGCGATGAGGTCGTCCCCACGCTAGACGAGCGACACATCCAGCAGTGGCTTGATCGAGTCGAGAAGAGTCTTGAGAAGCTGAGAAGAAATCGAGCGAAGCGTTTGGACGAAGAATTCTACTCCAGATCGTAGGGGAGGTTTTCATGCCGAGAGGAACCGTCGTCTTCGACACAGAACGATGTAAGGGCTGCGGTCTATGTATTGCCGCATGCCCAAAGAAGGTCTTGGCCTTCTCAGGTCAGCTCAACAAGAGCGGGTACAACGTTGCCTACATGGCCAACCCCGATGACTGCATTGGATGTACGTTCTGCGCGATGACGTGTCCTGACATCGTCATTGAGGTCTATCGAGAGAAAGTCCCCAGTTAAGGAGTGGTGATGGGTGAACGACTGTTGTTGCGTGGCAACGAAGTAATCGCAGAGGCGGCAATTCGAGCTGGATGCCAGTGCTACTTCGCCTATCCGATTACGCCACAGGCCGAATTACTGGAACACATGGCGCTGAACATGCCTCGCCTAGGACGAACGTTCATACAAGCGGAGTCCGAGATTGCTGCGATCAGCATGGTCTATGGCGCTGCCGGAGCTGGCGTTCGCACCATGACCTCGTCATCGTCTCCAGGTATCAGCCTGAAGCAAGAGGGCATCTCGTATCTTGCTGGTGCCAGCCTGCCTTGCGTTATCGTGAATATCGTCCGCGGCGGCCCCGGATTGGGGAACATCGCGCCTTCGCAGTGCGACTACTTCCAAGCGACCAAGGGTGGCGGACACGGCGACTATCACTTGATCGTGCTTGGGCCTTCGACTGTGCCCGAAGCAGGCGAGTTGACGATGCTGGCATTCGAGCTCGCTGACCAATATCGCATTCCAGTCATGATCCTGGCAGATGGTCTGTTAGGGCAGATGATGGAGCCCGTCGAGCTTCCCGATCCGATTGATCCGGCCAGCTTGCCAGCAAAAGACTGGGCGACGACAGGAGCCAAGGGCAGAGCTCCCAATATCATTCTCAGCTTCGAGATGGATCCTGATGATCTCAAGCAGATGAATCTTGACCTCCAGTCCAAATACCGCACGATCACTGAGAACGAGATCCGCTACGAGGAATACGAGACCGAGGATGCCGACATCGTTATAGCTGCCCATGGCACGATTGGCCGCATCTGCAAGTCCGTGGTGCGCATGGCGCGTGCCGAGGGCATCAAGGTTGGCCTATTCCGTCCCATCACACTGTGGCCTTACCCCTACGAACCTCTCAAGAGGCTGTCTCAGCAGGTTCACACCGTGCTGACTGTAGAAATGAGCGCAGGCCAGATGTGGGAAGACGTTCGTCTAGCCGTCGCAGAGCGCGCGGCTACCCCCTTCTTCGGGGAAACAGGGGGAATCGTCCCGACGCCGCGGTCGATCCTGAACGAGGTGAAGAAACATGTCCGCTAATCTTGAGAACATGGTGAAGGTTTTCGAACGTCCACAGAGCCTGACCGACGCCAGATTCACGTATTGTCCCGGCTGTCATCACGGCATCATTACTCGCATCATCGGCAATGTGATGGACGAGCTGGGCATCGTCGAACGCACAGTGGGCATTGCTCCTGTTGGATGCTCTGTGTTTTCCTATTTGTGGTACAAAGCGGACTCGCAGCAAGTACCTCATGGCCGTGCTTGTGCCGTGGCAACCGGAATCAAACGCGCTCGACCTGAGTTGATCGTGTTCTCGTACCAAGGAGATGGAGACTTCGCGAGTATCGGAACGGCCGAATCCATTCACGCCGCCAACCGCGGAGAGAACATCACTGTCATCTTCGTCAACAATCAGATCTACGGCATGACGGGCGGCGAGATGGCGCCGACGACATTGGTCGATCAGAAGACAACGACAACACCCGAGGGCAGAGATCCACGAGTGGCGGGGTATCCCATTCGGTTCTCTGAGATGATCGCCACACTCGATGCTCCCGCGTATGTGACCCGACAAGCTCTGTTCGATACGAAGCACATTATGGAGACAACCAAGGCGGTCAAGAAAGCATTCCAATACCAAGTTGAAGGCAAGGGATACTCCTTGGTGGAGATTCTGTCCACATGTCCCACCAATTGGCGCATGTCACCGGTGCAGTCCAATACACACGTTGCCGAAACAGTCACCAAGGTCTTCCCTCTGGGTGACCTCGTCGATAGGGGGTAGCATGGAACGCTCAATCATTATCTCTGGATTCGGAGGACAAGGCGTCATTCTTGCTGGCAAGATTCTGGCACAAGCTGGCATGAATCATGGGCTGGAGGTTACGTGGCTCCCGTCGTACGGCCCCGAGATGCGGGGCGGAACAGCCAATTGCACGGTCGTATTGTCAGACGAGCTTGTCGGATCGCCGATTGTCGACGAGGCAACGGCCTTGATCGCGATGAATCTGCCGTCACTGGACAAGTTTGAACAGACCATCGCAGCAGGCGGACACATCGTGGTTAATCGTTCTCTCATCGATCGTCAAGTCGATCGAACCGATGTCAACGCCTTCTATCTCGACATGAACGAGATCGCGCGCGATGAGGTCGGCAATCCACGCGCCATCAACATGGTGGCACTGGGGGCATATGTGAAGGCCTCTGGCACACTTCCACTACAGGTTGTGAAGGACACCATGGCCCAGTCCATGCGCGAGTCCGGCAAAGAGAAGTTCATCGAAATGAACGAACGAGCACTCGACGCCGGCTACAACGCGCTCTAAGAGGCACCCTCTCGAACAATCATATTGTGCTGGACATAAGAATCGATCGCGACTCCCGCAGGTCACTGCGGGAGTTCGCCTTCTTCCGCACCCGTGCGGGCTCTGCGCGGGTGCAGGCAAAGTAGCGTAAGATTGCGTTGAGTTTCTCCCGACGGAATGGATCCAGAGCATCAACGAAGGCTGAGGTAAACATGTCATCATACGACCATCTGCATGACACGATTCAACCCCTGCGCTTCTTTGAGTATGGTCAAGACGCTGACGGTCGCTATCGATTCACAGAAGACGAGCTTCCGCCGCAGGTGCATTTGATCGGATCAGGCGAAATCGGCGGCAAGGCGCGCGGACTTGTCTTCGTCATGGATTACCTACATAAGGGGGGAGAGCTGACGCAGTATCAATCGAGCCTGCGCTTCCCAGACTCCACCATCATCACCACTGAGATCTTCGATGACTTCATGACACAGAATCAGCTTGCCAGCGCAGTGAAAGCAGGCTGTACGGACAAAAGCGTACTCGAATCCTTGGGCGAGCAGATTGTGTCCTGCCCCTTCCCTGCTAGCTGGGAGGATTCGCTGGTTCGTTTCCTGGAACATGAGTCTCGTCCGCTGGCTGTTCGATCATCTTCAGTCATGGAAGACAATACGGATCATTCGTTCGCCGGCATTTACTTGTCCGACTTCCTGTCGAATCGCGGCTCCATGGAAGAGCGTTTGGCCGACCTGACACACACCATCAAGCGGGTGTATGCTTCCACATTCAGCCCCAATGCCCGCGCCTATCGCAAACGGCATGGCCTCGATTGGCGGAATGAGAAGATGGCCATCCTGGTTCAGAACATGATTGGCAGCCAATACAGCCACGGGCTCTTCTACCCGCTTGTCGGTGGCGTGGCCTTCTCCATCAACTACTACCCCTGGACCACGCGGCTCAAGCCTGAGGATGGGATCGTGCGGTTGGTTGTCGGCACAGGAACAAGGGCCGTGGGGCGCGAATATGCCCGCGTGTTCTCTCCCAAGCTCCCCGGGCTACGGCCCGAGGGCTCTGATGTTCGCACCATCATCCGTGCCTCCCAAGAGACCGTGGATGTGCTCGATATGGAGATTGGGCGACTCACCCAGCGCAAGCTCCAGACGCTTTCGAATCCGCTGCTAACGAGGATCTGTTCCATCGTCGATGAGGATGGAACGTTGCGTGATCCGTTCTCCGCAGCATCCATGCTCTCCTCAGATCAGCGGTTTGTCGCTTCATTCACTCGACTGATCGAAGGCCAGACCATCATGCCCTTCACGCCACTCGTACGCGAAACGTTGGCATCGCTAGAAGCACTTCTTGAGTATCCCATTGATATTGAATTCGCCGTCGATTTCTCTAGTCCTGAAGCATCCAAGCACGGTTCCCCGCTCTTCGTCGTACTCCAGGTTCGCCCCTTGGGTGCTCGGCCTGAACATCGTGAGATACCTATCCCCGAAATCCCCGCCGATAGAAGAGTCATGGAGTGCAGCAATGTGTTGGGAAACGGAACCCTGAAGAACATTCGGCATCTCGTGTTCGTCGATCCAGATGCCTATCGCTGGGATCATGCCTTCGATATTGCACGCGCAGTGGGCAGGATCAATCATCAACTCGACGATCTTGATGAACCTTACATCCTCATTGGCCCGGGCCGCTGGGCCTCAAGCAACCCGCAGCTCGGCGTGCCTGCTCAATACAATGAGATCTCAGGCGCCGTATTGATCGTCGAGATGTCCACAGCCACATTCTCTCCCGAGCTGTCATATGGCACGCACTTCTATGCCGACATGGTGGCAAGCGGTGTGCTGTACTTGCCCTTTCATGAAGAATTCGGGGATCGCCTCAATCGCGACCTGCTCCGCCAATCGATGATCACATTCCAAGACGACTTCATTACTCATTACACCGTGCCGCAAGGAATGAATGTCTATGTCGATGGCCAGAACCAGCGGGGCATTATTGCGCTAGCGGAGCCAGGCAACTAGCTCATCCGAGGTCATCATTCTGGGACGCGAGCCAACTCGCAGACGTGCATCCTCGCAGCCGCGTTACTCGAACAGATCAACCATATACAGCAATCCTTCAGGAACAGGGCGAGGCCGTCCCAGCGCGTCTCCAAGTGGAACAGCCTCGATCTTCATGCCATGAAGCGCTGTCATGACATCGAATGTCCCTTCGAGAGCGAATTCGATGGCCGCGGCTCCGAATCGGGTAGCGAGGATTCGATCGAACGGAGCCGGACTTCCGCCGCGCTGAAGATAGGCGAGATTGGTCACGCGGACGGGCATCTTCATCCGCTCGGACAGCCGATTGGCGATATACTGCCCGACTCCACCCAATCGCATGTGCCCGAATGCATCGACTTCCGCTTCGTCGACAACTTGTCCGCCGTGCCCTTCGGGCGTTGCACCTTCGGCAACAATGACAATGCTGAACCGCTTCCTCAGCAGTTCCCGGCGCTTGATCTTCTGGAAGATCGAATCCACATTGAACTGTTCTTCGGGGATGAGAATGACATCCGCGCCACCAGCCACGCCACCCATCAAACTGAGCCATCCTGCGTCTCGTCCCATAACCTCCAGGATGAGCACACGATGATGCGATGCCGCCGTCGTATGCAAGCGATCGAGTGCATCTGTGATGGCTTCCAGCGCTGAGAAGAACCCCAGCGAGTAGTCAGTGAGGGCAATGTCATTGTCAATCGTCTGAGGAATGCCGATAGCCTTCACACCGTAGCCAGCCAATCGATGTGCAACACCCATCGTATCGTCGCCGCCAATGGCAACCAGGCAGTCAACGGCGTTGTCCTGCATCGTCTGAATGACTCTCTCCGGCCCGCCTGTCTCATTGAATGGATTGGTCCGCGAACTACCAAGAATCGTTCCCCCGATGTGCAGAATACCCGACACATCAGCCATGGTCATGGGTTGGACCAGATTCTCCATGGGCCCGCGCCACCCTTCGAGAAATCCCACCACATCTACGCCATGCGTCGCGCCAAACCGGACAAGAGACCGAATAGCCGCGTTGATACCTGGCGAATCGCCACCACCAGTCAGTACGCCGACTCTCACGACACACTCTCCTTATCGGATCCCAGCGTCTTCCCGCCGCTGCCAGCCTGCGCAATGAGCTCAGCGGCGATGCCGCCAATGCTCGATTGGATGCTGCGTCCCACCACACGCGGGTCGAAGAACTTCTTGTCCGGGCTCCATTCAGACTGCGAAAACAAATTCAAGATGTCATCCTCGACACCAGCGGGCGGAATCATGGCATCGGCGTGTTCCCGGTAGAAATCGCATGCCGCTCGCCCATAAACATACTGATACTGGGTGTCTTTGTTGAGTTTGCAGATGCCATTGCCGATCATTTGTCGCACTTGCTCAGGCAAGAGTCCCGAGGATCCGTGAAGAACTAGCGGCGTATGGAGTCCGTTTGCTGACAGGCGATCTCGAATCCGGGCAGCCAGATCCACACGCAAATCGAGCGTTCGTCCCTTGGACACACCATGCTGCGTGCCGACAGATATCGCCAGCAAGTCGGCACGGGTCTGCTGAATGAATTCGACGGCTTCATCAGGATCCGTGTACAACGCGTCGTCTGATGAGATTTCGTCTTCGACGCCCTTGATCTTGCCTAGCTCGGCCTCGATGAGGATGCCCGTTCCCGCGGCTCGGTCGGCCACCTCTCTGCAGATTCGAACGTTCTCATCAAACGTCTCTTTGGAGGCATCAATCATAATCGACGAAACAAGGCGGTGCTCGATGGCTTCTTCAATAAGATCCCACTCGTCGACCGTGAAGTGGTCAAGGTTGATGAACACGCAGACCGGAGCGGCGCTCGCGATCTCCTGAATCATCAGGGAGAGCGCCCGCAACCCAGCCAATTTGTTTCCCCCTCCGGCAAACTTGGCAGCACCCGGGCTGATTTGCACAAGCAAGTCAGATCGCGCTTGCGTATAGGCAGCCAGCAGCCCGAGGAAAATGTTGGACTCGGCCACGTTGTTTGCCATGAACGCGTAGCCATCGCGCTGCGCCAGCTGGTAGGCTGACAGTAGTTTGTCTCCGCCGCAAAAAGCCATCACGACCTCCTCGTGGGACCCCGTTCAGATCCCACAGCGCCGATTCGCTTCATCGACTGATTGGATACCATCATACCTGGAGCTTGTCATCACTTACAGCGCCTGACGGCGCTGCGCGCAAGAAACAGAATCCTCAAGCCGTGCTACCGCAGTTGGATCAAGCAGGAATCAGCACTCGCCCTACTGCGAGATCCCATGCTCGGGAATGGCCTCCAGATGACGTGTCTGTAGAATCCCGATCAATCTGTGGGCCGCTTCCTCGACAACAGGCGACAGTCCCTCTCCAAACGTGAGATCCAATGGCTCGATACCAATGAGGATCATCTTCACCGCTGATGCGCTGATGCGATCCATGACGAACGTCAACGGCAGCCCGTGTGTCGAGGCCAGCATGCGGTCATTGGCTTGGATAGGCAATCGCAACGTGGTTCCTGGCTCCTCACCCATGACCGCGGCATCCACAATAATCAGCAGATCTGGCTTCTCGCGCGATACGATGCCAGATGCGTTTTCAAGCGCTGTGCCACAATCCATCGCAATCCAATCAGAATCGGCAAGGGACTGGGCTACGAACGGGCCTACGCCGTCATCGTGAGATAGGCGATTCCCCACACCAAGCAACATTCGTTTCATGCGTCAGGTGAATCGTTGGATATGATTGCAGCATCCGCTTCATTCTCTGAGGAGACTTTCTCATCGGATGAGGACGCTTCGTGTGACGTTCCCAATTCGCGGAAGCTGCCAACGGCTCGATAGCGACGAAACCTTGCGTCCAGCAGCTCATCGATTCCAAGCGACCTCAACTCATCCAGTAGACCGACTACGCTTGGTTTGAGTGCTGCGACGGTCATAGCGAAATCCTTGTGTGCGCCGCCAAGCGGCTCAGGAATGACGCCGTCGATGAGTCCCAATTGGAGGAGGTGTTCTGCTGTAAGTTGGAGTGCAGCGGCAGCCTCCTGGCTTCTGTCCTTCTCTTTCCAGAGAATGGCAGCCGCGCCTTCTGGTGTAATGACTGAATAGACAGCATTCTCAAGCATCAAGACACGGTCCGCTAGACCGATGGCGAGCGCACCACCAGACCCGCCCTCGCCAATGACGACGGACACGATGGGCGTGCGCAGTTGGGACATCGCCAGCAAACTCTCGGCAATCGCTCCACCGATGTTCGATGCTTCCGACTCCACGCCAGGATAGGCTCCCGGCGTGTCGATGAGCGTGACAACGGGGAATGAGAAGCGTTCAGCCAACTTCATCGCTCGAACCGCTTTGCGGTAGCCTTGCGGCCTCGTCATGCCAAAGTATCGTTCCTTGTTCTCTTCGGTCGTTCGTCCCTTTTGCTGAGCCACCAGCATGACCGTGCGGCCATCGAGCTGCGCTAGCCCCGTAAGCAGCGCACGATCATCGCCAATCATGCGATCGCCGTGGATTTCATAGAATCCGTCAAACATCAACTTGATGTAGTCCAGGGCGTAAGGGCGCTTCGGATTGCGGGCAATCTTCACTCTTTCCCAATCCGACAGGTTGGAGTAGAGCTTCCTACGAAGCTCGACCAGTTTCTTCTCAAGCTTGGTGATCTCACCGGACAGGTCAATCCCGTCCATCGCATTGAGCTGCTTTAACTCCTCAATCTTCGTCTCTAGGAGATCCAGGGTGCGTTCGTCGCTCATGCTACCTCCACGAAGAAGCCAAGAAGCGAGGAAAGCTCTTCTCGCATGTTCGCTCGTTGGACAACTCGGTCGATGGCGCCATGTTCAAAAGCAAATGCATCGGTCTGGTAGTCGGCTGGCAGTTCTTGTGCAATGGTGAATTGGATGACCCTGCGCCCAGCGAATCCGATCATCGCGCCACGTTCAGCAATGATGATATCGCCCAAGCTGGCAATCGAAGCTTGCACGCCGCCTGATGTGGGGTAGGTCATGATGGAGATGAATGGCAATCCAGCCTCGGCTAGTTTCGCCCGTACCGCCGCTGTCTTCGCCATCTGCAGTAGTGAGAACAAGCCCTCCTGCAGGCGCGCTCCTCCAGAGGAAGACACAAGAATGAAGGGGCAGCGATCCTCGATGGCTGTCTCCATGCCATGGCAGATCTGCTCTCCCATCACAGAGCCCATGCTCCCGCCGATGAAGCGGAAGTCCATCACGGCAAGAACCACCGGTGATTGCGTAATCGTCGCTCGCCCTACCACGATGGCATCGGGCAATCCTGTCAAGCCTTGAGCCTTCTCAATACGATCTTGATAGGAAGTTCGATCGACAAAATGCAATGGATCATCGGCTTCGATGCTCTTGGAGATATTGTCGAAGCTGTCTGCATCAACCAGCATCTCAATCCGCTCTTCGACAGTCAGGAAGAAGTACTCGCCACAACTAGGACAGATGTTGCTGTTCTCGCGAACCCTGCGCTTGAAGACCAGCTCCCCGCAGGCCTTACACTTCATCCACAGGCTGTCATCTGGCGCCTTGTCTACATTGACACGAAGGTACTGCTTGTCCTTGAAGATCGACATCATTCACCGCCTCTACGAGCCCTTCCTGAAAGGTGACATCCAGGAGCGCTTCTCTTTGATCTCTGAGATATGAATCCTCTTGAGAGAGTCAGGAAGTACCGAGCCGCTGGAGACAACCATGGATAGGGCATCTTCCACAGGCATATCAATATACGTCAACAGACGCTTGGGAATAATCAGCATATATCCCGACAGCGGATTGGGAGCAGTCGGCGTATAGACCAGAACGCAGTCCTCTCCCGTTGCGTCTTGGAGCTTTCCCAAATTCTCGTTGGTTACCAGTCCCAATACGTTGATCCCCGCTTTGGGGTATTCGAACATCACTACTTGATGAAACGATGATGTGGAGGCCCTGTTGAACAAAGCATCCGTGAATTGCTTCAGTGTTCCGTACATCTTTCGAACGCCTGGGAACCAGAAGAAGATCCGCTCGAAGTAGTAGTGAAGCCCCCGTCCAACGACACTACGCACCACAAACCCAACCACAAAGATCAGCAAGATTGTGATCAGAATCCCGAGTCCGGGAATCCAGCTTCCCACCACACGCTCAATCGCCGAACCGAAGTCCGTTTCCTTGCCGACAAAACGATCAATCGTTCGATACAAGAGCAGCAGGATATAGACCGTCGCGCCCACAGGCAGGATAGCCAACAGACCGCTTACGAAGATGGTTCTCAGCCAAAGCAAGAAGTTCTTCATGCCTTCCCCCATGGTTCGATGAATGGAACAGACTCAAGAATTATAGTGAATTCGGCGTATCATAGGTGATCATGCCGCCAGCCGCACGTCCGCATCGACTGCAGTTATGCGCTATTCTAGGTTTCATCTGCATTCTTGGACTCCTCTATGGTGGCCTATTCCTCACGCGCGCGTTGTTCCCACTTAGGTATCAAGAAGAGATTCTGCACTACAGTGACATCTATCATCTTGATCCAGCGTGGGTGGCATCGGTCATTCGCTGCGAGAGCCGCTTTGAGTCTGATGCGCTATCGCCAGCTGGCGCCATCGGCTTGATGCAGATCATGCCTGAGACAGGCGACTGGATAGCCCAAGAGCTGCAGCAAACCGACTACTCCACGTCCACGCTCACCAGCCCTGCACAGAATATCTCGCTAGGTACCTGGTATCTACGAACCTTGCTCGATCGGTTCACAACTCGCGATGTTGCCCTGATGGCCTACAACGCCGGTCCTTCGAATGCAGAAGCTTGGGAAGGCAACCTCGCGCTCGCGTTTCCCGAAACCCAGAGGTATATCCGCCGCATTCACCTGGCACTTCCCGTCTATCGCGTCTATTTCGCAGCTCCCTGGCTCCTTGATCTGATTCCCTCGCGTGCTCATTAGCATTGAGAAACCCCCAAGTTTTGGCTAGTATCGGCACATCCATACAAGCGAAACTCGTAGGAGGTTCTTACAGTGCCGGATGCAATGCAGTGGGTCAAGAAAGACCCGAACAAGGAGAATGTCTTTTGGCCAACCGACGAGCTCAAGAAGAGAACTTGGGTGTCTGACGAGGCAATCTACGAAGAAGCAAACTCAGATCCCGAGGCATTCTGGGCAGGACAAGCCCAACAGCTTCATTGGTTCAAGAAATGGGACAAAGCCTACGATTTCGCACCACAAGCTTACAAGTGGTTCGTCGGCGGCAAGACCAACCTGTCCTACAACTCGCTCGATCGCCACGTCGAAGCGGGCAAGGGCGACAACGTCGCCCTCATTTGGGAGCCCGAGCCGACAGAGGAAGAAGCTGTCAAACTGACATACAGCCAGCTTCTAGAACGCGTCAGCAAGTTCGCCAACGCACTGAAAGCACTGGGAGTTGGCAAGGGCGATGCCGTCGGCATCTATCTGCCCATGATTCCCGAAGCCGTCATTGCCATGCAGGCCTGCGCTCGTCTCGGGGCGCCACATTCGGTCGTATTCTCAGCATTCAGCCCTGAGTCTCTACGAGATCGTATGGTCGACTGCAATGCCAAAGTGGTCATTACGGCCGACGGCTACTATCGCCGCGGCAAGGCCATCAACCTGAAATCGAACGCAGATGCCGGTATCGAGAACTCGCCCGTGGAGCATCTGGTCGTCGTCAAACGAACGGGCCAGGACGTCCCGTTCGTCCCAGGTCGCGATGTCTGGTATCACGACATCGTCGCCAATGCGTCGGCCGACTGCCCCGCCGAACAGCTCGATTCCGAAGACCTGTCCTTCTTGCTCTATACGTCGGGAACGACAGGCAAGCCCAAGGGCATCATGCATACGACGGGTGGCTATGCCGTCCAAGCCCACACCACCGCCAAGTGGAACTTCGACATGCACGAAGGCGACATCTACTGGTGCACGGCCGACGTGGGATGGATTACCGGCCACACCTACATCAACTACGGTCCACTGATGAACGGAATCACCACACTGGTGTACGAGGGATCTCCAGATGCTCCTGATAACGGACGATTCTGGGCGATTATTGAGAAGCACAAGGTCACGCAACTCTACACCGCTCCGACAGCCATTCGCATGTTCGTCAAGTGGGGCGACGAATGGCCAGCGAAGTATGACTTGTCTTCACTGCGACTTCTTGGCACTGTTGGCGAGCCCATCAATGTGGACGCCTGGATGTGGTACTTCGACGTCATCGGCGGCGGGCGCTGCCCGATTATTGATACCTGGTGGCAAACGGAGACCGGCGCCAACATGGTCAACAACCTGCCAGGTATTGGCCCCTTTATGCCAACCGTCGCAGGAAAGACGTTCCCAGGCATCCTGGGCGACATCCTCGATTCAGGTGGAAGCCCGCTCGGCCCCAATGAAGGCGGTTACTTGGCCATCTTCAGCCCGTTCCCGCCCGCACTGACACGCGGCATCTATGGTGACATGGAGCGCTTCCAAGCCCAGTACTTCTCAGAGTACGGCCCAGAGCGCTACTTCACCTCGGACGGTGCTCGCAAGGATGAGAAAGGCAACATCCGCATCACTGGACGAGTCGACGATGTCATGAATGTCGCCGGACACCGCCTAGCCACTGCGGAAGTAGAGTCCGCTCTCGCGCAGAACGACAAAGTCAGCGAAGTAGCCGTCGTCTCCCGCCCGCACGATCTCAAGGGTGAAGTGCCCGTTGCCTTCGTTCTGCTCCGCAAGGGCATTGAAGGCAGTGACGAGATCGTCAAGGAACTGATGGCCACGGTCAATAAGGTTATCGGCCCCACAGGTCGCCCCGATCAGATCGTGTTTGCGCTCGACGTGCCCAAGACGCGCTCCGGCAAGATCATGCGGCGCGTGCTTAAGGCGCTCGTTCGCCACGAGCCCGTCGGCGACCTCACCACACTGCAGAATCCAGAGTCCGTGGAAACGCTCAAGGGACTCATCGATTACAAGGGATAAATCAGATGGACGCGAAATTGCTGTCCAATCGATAAAAGGCTGCGGGGACGGCTCGTCCGTCCCCGTTCTTATTGATACTGGAGGGAACGATGTCGGAACAGAAGGTATTCGGAATGAAGGCCGAGCAGGGACGCTGGATGTTCGTCTTGCTCGGATTGTTGATGAACATCTGCCTCGGCGCAGTCTACGCATTCAGTGTGTTCCGAGGTCCATTGGAGAAATCGATCGAAGAGGGTGGATGGGCGATCAGCGCAACCCAGAGCGGACTGCCGTTTATGGTCTTTCTTGCAACGTTCGCGTTGTTCATGGCACTGGCTGGCGGATTGGTCGGTAAATGGGGCCCCAAGAAGGCCGCGCTTCTTGGCGGAACTCTCGTCGGCGTCGGATGGATTCTGTCCGGCTTCTCATCAAACATCATCTGGCTGACCATTTTCTACGGTGTCATTGCTGGTGGAGGCGTGGGCATTATCTATGGCTGTCCCATTGCCGTCTCAGCCAAGTGGTTCCCTGATAAGAAGGGATTGGCCGTCGGCCTAACTGTGATGGGATTTGGCTTGTCGGCATTGGTGATGGTTCCAATCATGACAGCCATGATCAACAATCCTGCCATTGGTGCCCTCGGTGCCTTCAAGTATCTAGGGATCGTGTTCCTCGCCATCCTGCTTCTGCTGTCTCTGCCACTGCGTAGCCCGAAAGAGGGTTGGATGCCTGCAGGTTGGAGCCCAAAGAAGGACAAGTCGGGTGGAAGCCTTGTCGATCTCGACCGGAAGCAGATGGTCAAGACAGGCACGTTCTATGCTCTGTGGGGAACCTACACGATCGGATGCCTCGCCGGTCTGATGGCAATCGGGATTGCAAAACCGTTCGGCAACGAGATCCTTCAAACAGCAGGATATGACGTAGCGAGAATGGCCACACTGCTCACCACGATGGTGTCGCTTTTCGCCATCTTCAATGGCATCGGCCGCCCCATCTTCGGCTGGCTGACCGACAAGCTGAGCCCTCGCAACACTGCTGCGTTGTCATTCGCTCTCATCCTTGCTGCATCGGCACTTCTCTATCTATGGGGAGCCAGTAGCCCTGTGCTCTACTTCATAGCATTCTCCGTTCTCTACCTCAACCTCGGAGGGTGGCTGGCTATTGCTCCAACGGCAACGGCCACCTTTTTCGGGACAAAGCATTATGGGAAGAACTACGGTTTGGTCTTCACCTCGTATGGCGTCGGAGCCATTCTCGGCATGCTTCTGTCAGGAATGATCAAGGACAGCACCGATGCATACCTTCCCGTATTCTTGCCTGTGATGGGGCTAGCTGCACTCGGCATCCTCATCAGCGTGCTCTGGCTGAAACCGGTTAAGGCATAGCAGAAAAGAAGTTCTTCATCAAGCGGGCAGGCTTCGGCTTGCCCGCTTTCCTCATCGCTGGTCGGACGCTCGAATACTCGGTATGCTGTGTCCAAAGAAAGGAACCTCATGCCAAAATCGCCCTCCCATCTGGTCTGGATGGATCTTGAAACCACAGGTATTGACGACCGCAGCTGTTCGATCCTGGAGATTGCCACCATCATCACGGACAAGGATCTGACTATCATCGAAGAAGGACCCGCCCTCGTCATTCATCAGCCCAATAATGTACTGAAGAAGATGGATCGCTGGTGCATCGATCAGCACGGCGCCTCGGGACTCACACAAGCCAGTCGCGATTCCGAGGTATCGCTGAGCGATGCTGCAGACCAGACACTGGCGTTTGTTCGCAAGCACTGCCTGCGAGGCAAGGCCCCTCTGTGCGGCAACTCCATTGGCTTCGACCGACGCTTCATCATGCACCACATGCCCAAGCTCAACAGCTATCTTGACTTCCGCAACGTGGATGTCAGTTCGATCAAGGAGCTCATTTCTCGCTGGTATCCCAGCGTCGTCGAGAAGGTGGTCAAGAAATCAACCCACAGATCGTTGGATGACATTCGCGAATCGATCGATGAGATGCGCTTTTATCGTCAGCATGTCTTCCGCACAAAGGCCATGTGAACGTCAACTCAAGCGGAAGCCCGCTCTCAGCAGACCATGTGCAGGAAGCACGTGCTCGAATCGCACCCTACGCGCACCGAACACCCGTATTGACCTGCAGTGCAATCGATTTAAAGGCTGAGGCATCAGTGTTCTTCAAATGCGAGAACTTCCAGAAGACGGGCTCATTCAAGTTCCGCGGGGCGTGCAATGCCGTCGCAAGCCTCTCGGAAGCCAAGCGCGTCAAGGGTGTCGTCACCCATTCCAGCGGCAACTACGCGCAGGCGCTGGCGTTGGCTGCGCGACTGCACATGACGCCCGCCTTCGTCGTCATGCCCGAGAACGCGTCCGACATCAAGAAGCAGGCCACCGCCGGATATGGCGCAAGCATCACGCTGTGTACGCCCACGCATGCGGGCCGTCATGAAGCTGCTGAACGCATTCGGGAAGCAACCGGCGCCACGTTCTTGTCGCCGTATGACGATGCACGCGTAATCGCAGGACAAGGCACGGCGTGCATGGAGCTGATCGAGGAGATTGCCGGACTTGACCTCATTCTAGCTCCGGTCGGCGGCGGCGGATTGTTGTCGGGGACATTGCTGGCCGCCAAGCACATGCTGCCAAGCGTAGAAGTCATCGGATGCGAACCCGCCGGTGCCGATGACGCCGCTCGATCGCTGCAGACGGGGAAGCGCATCGTCGACTTCACGCCCCACACGATCGCCGACGGGCTGCGTACGCCGCTCGGCGAATTGACGTTTCCCATCATTCGCGATGGGGTGGATGGCATCGTGCTCGTCTCCGAGGCTGACATCCTTCACGCCATGCGCTTCGTTTGGGAACGGATGAAGATTCTCATCGAGCCCTCATCCGCCGTCGCCGTCGCGCCGCTATTGAACGGGACGATCAAGACGAGCAAGAGACGCATCGGCGTTATCCTCAGTGGGGGGAATGTCGATCTCACGGCATTCTTCACACTGTTGGAGGGAACTCTATGAG
>SPBW01000273.1 GCA_004525685.1 Candidatus Atribacteria bacterium | reverse complement strand
TGCCGTCGATTGGAGGCTGGGTCGGGGGGGACATCACCGCCGGGATTCTGGCTACTGGCCTACACAAAGACAGCACGCTGACCATGATGATAGACATTGGCACCAACGGAGAGATCGTTCTTGGTAATAGCGAATGGCTGATGGCCTGTGCCGCGTCCGCTGGCCCGGCGTTTGAGGGCTGCGGCATCTCGTGCGGTTCGACAGCGACACCCGGAGCCATCGATCGGATGTCCATCGGCTATGACGGGTCCATCAGCTGGCACACGATTGATGACGAACGACCGCATGGTCTGTGTGGATCGGGATTGATTTCTGCAGTCGCGGGGCTATTCCGCGCCGGACTGATTGATCGCGCCGGGCAGGTTCTCACGCCCGATCCATCGTTGCATGAGCCAGGCATCGTTCTTGTCCCTGCAGACGATTCGGCCACAGGCCACGCGATCGCGCTCCTGCAACGCGACATCGATAGCGTGTTGCTGGCCAAGGCCGCCTTGTTTGCTGGCATCCAGTCCCTGCTTACTGCTGCAGATACTTCTGCAGCCGATCTCCATCGTCTCATCGTCTGCGGTGGATTCGGCAGCGTTCTCGATGTGGAAGACGCCGTGACACTGGGACTGATCCCTGACGTGGCACGCGAGCGAATCACATTTGCCGGGAACACGGCTTTGCGCGGCGCGCGGATCGCCCTGCTTGATCGTGCCGCCTGGGACGAAGCGGGGGCCATCGCCAGCAGAACCGGCTGTATCGAACTGATTGACGATCCCGACTATTTTGAACGGTTCACGTCGGCACGCTTTCTGCCACACACGGATCTAAGCCTGTTTCCCAGTGTGGCGACGCCGACCATGAGGAGGCCGTGATGGGAGTGACGATTGCCATTGCCGGGAAAGGGGGCGTGGGCAAGACGACGGTGTGTGGCCTCATTATTGAGGCCCTGCGCCGCAGGACAGGCGGCCCCATCCTCGCCATCGACGCCGACCCCAATGCCACACTGGCCGAAGTCCTCGGCCTCAAGGTCGAGGTCACCCTGGGTGAAATGCAGGCCACGACATTGGCGAACATCCGCGATTTACCCAGTGGTGTTCCACTCGGTCGCCATATCGAATATGAATTGCATCGTGCGATGGTCGAAGGCGATGGCGTCGATCTGATCACGATGGGGCGCGGCGAGGGGCCTGGATGCTACTGCGCGGTCAACAGCATTCTCCGCCGATGTCTGGAGACGTTGTCCTCAGGCTATCCCTACACCGTGCTTGACAATGAAGCGGGCCTAGAGCACTTGTCACGGCGTGTGTCACAGGGTGTCGATGCCCTCATCATCGTCAGTGACGGCAACCCCGTCGCCCTGCGTGCTGCCGGTCGTATCAACCAATTGGTCGATTCTCTATCTCTCAATTTCCGTCAGCGAGGCTTGGTGTTGAACAATCTGCGCGGCGAACTCGGGGCAAAGGCTCAGGTTGTGTTGGCAAAGACGGGGCTTCCCGTACTTGCACGCTTGCCTCATGACGATGACCTCGAAGCCCTGAACCTTGACGAGCGCCCGTTGTCCGAACTGCCCGACGACCATCCCACGCTTCAGACTGTGGATGCGCTGTTGGCCGATCTGCTGCACTTCACGAAGGAGACAACGCCATGACGCCCCAGCTGCCCGACACAACTCGCCATTGGACCCGCACCATCCATGCCGTGACGATGGGTGCGACGTCGCAAGACGGCGGCACGCGTTCTTCGACGGTCACCATCGGCGGCGCCTCCGTGATGCCGTTTCACCATTTCGACGGCGCCATGCCCCATCATCCGGCCGTCGCTATGGAAATCACCGACGTCGCCCCGAGGGACTGGCCCGAGGCCTTGCAGGTGCCCATTGCTGATGTGATGGACGATCCCGCAGCCTGGGGAGCACGTGTTGAACGCGACTTCGCACCGGATCTGGTGTGTCTGCGCTTGGTTGGTTGTGATCCCAACGGCGCGAATCGAACCCCCGAACAGGCCGCCGAAACCGCTTTGGCTGTACGAAGTGCCACAGGGCTACCCCTAGTGGTCTGGGGCTGTGGCGATCTGGACAAGGATGCCGAGGTCTTTCCCGCCGTTGCCGAGGCGCTGGCAGGCGAACGCTGTCTGCTGGGAACGATTACTGAGAAGAACTACCGCACGCTGACTGCCCTGGGCATGGCTTATGGCCATAGCGTCATTGCCGAGTCGCCGGTTGACATCAACATGGCCAAGCAGATCAACATCCTGGCCATGGACGCGGGATTCCCTGAAGACCGTTTGGTCATCTATCCGACCACCGGGGCACTGGGCTATGGCATCGAATATGTCGTGTCGATCATGGAGAGATTGCGTCTTGGCGGCCTGGGTGGCGACAAACTCGTCGCCATGCCCATCGTCGCTGACATCGGTCGCGAAGCCTGGAGCGCGAAGGAAGCACGCGCGACACTGGAAGAAGCGCCAACATGGGGCGATCCGGCAAAGCGCGGTCCAGCCTGGGAAACCGCTACGGCGTTAACCTACATCCACGCCGGAGCCGACCTCGTCATCCTCCGCCATCCCGACGCCGTCAGAGATACAAAGGCCGCCATCGAGCAACTCATGGTCGGATC
>SPBW01000256.1 GCA_004525685.1 Candidatus Atribacteria bacterium | reverse complement strand
CGGTACGCTACGGACAGTTCGCGGACAAACGCCATCATCGCAGGGATCTTCGTGGACGGCACAACGAAGTCTCCGCCTTCGACCGTCGGATCGATACCCCGCAGCGCTTCCAGACAGTTGCGCCGGATCGACCAGATCTTCTCCGACGCCCACGGGTTGTCAGCCACAAAGACGTCGAGCGCACCAGCCTCCATACACGCTTCGCCTGCGGGTCGATAAGCGTCCAACAGCATGTCTTTGCTGGACGCCTCGATCTGAATGATCAAGAAAGCCTCTGCCTCATCTGCTAGCGCGATGTGGTTGCCTGTGTAGGCCATGGCGTGATCCATCGACAACTTGTCCATGAACTCCACAGCCGACGGCATGCTCGTCGATGCCATGATGGCGCGCGGGACAGCAGCCACCGCGTCTTCCGTGCTGGCAAACGGCACCAGCAAGTCGGCTGTCGGCCCAGGCTGAGGAATGAGACGCAGTGTAGCTTGGGTGATCAAGCCCAGGGTACCTTCTGATCCGACCATCAATCGAAGCAGACTGTAGCCACTGGAGTCCTTGCGTCGCTTTCCGCCCAACTGAAGGATCTCACCGGATGCAAGCACAACTTCCAAGCCCAGCACATGAGCGGCTGTCGCACCGTACTTGATCACCTTGGCGCCGCCAGCGTTGCAGGCGATATTGCCGCCGATGAAGCTCGATTCAACACTCATCGGATAGCCGGCATAGAATAGACCATGCTCAGCCACGCGACGGCAGAGGTCGTTGGTGACGACGCCTGGCTCCACCACAGCCACCAGGTTCTCGGTGTCGATCTCCAAGATAGACGACATCTTCTCGAATGACACCACCACGCCGCCAAAGAGCGGAATGGCGCCGCCTGCCAAGCCGCTGCCTGCGCCGCGAGCTGTAACAGGAATGCGTTGCCGGTTGCAGTGTGCGAGCACAAGGCCGACTCCCTGGGCCGTCTGCGGTTTCACCACGACCTCTGGACTTGCTGCGTGTCCGTGCCCAGACTCGTCAGTGCCGTAGGGCGCCAATCGATCGGGATCTGCGAAGATGACGTTCGCCTCGCCCAGAATGGCTCGGAATGCAGCGACGTCCTCGTGTGTCACGCTTTGGAATCGATGGGTCATCGCGCCCCCTCATTCTCTCCGGCCTGCTTGCGCAATCGATCTAACCAAGCCGGCAAGAACTCAGCCAGATCGGCGACAATGCCCACGTCAGCGACCTGGAAGATGGGCGCATCGGGATCGCTGTTCACAGCAATGACAAGCTCAGCCGATGACATGCCTGCCAAATGGTTGGGTGACCCAGAGATGCCAAGCGCAATGTACGTGGTCGGCGAAACTGATTTCCCACTCAGTCCGACTTGATGCGCATACGACGCCCAACCTTGGTCGACAGCGCACCGGGAGGCTCCGACAACACCTCTCAAGAGCTTGGCAATCTCGAACAGGTCAGCAAACCGCTTTGCCGTACGCAAGCCACGCCCACCGGCGACGATGAGTTCGGCATCCTGTATCGACGATCCCATCGTCAGATCGGGTTCGAAGTGCAGGCGCGAGACGCGCGAGGCAAGCAGCGCCTGATCGATTTCCACCACCTCGATGTCGCCGCTTCGCGAAGGATCTGCTGGCAGCGGTCGGCGGGACTTCGGATGCACGGTCGCCATCTGCGGACGATGCGACGGCGTCTTGATGGTAGCCAGCACATTCCCGCCGATAGCGGGCCGCGTCTGCAGCAGCAGACGTTCTTCAAGGGCGATGCTCAATCCCGTGCAGTCGGCAGTGAGTCCGGTGTGTAATTTCGCCGCCAGAACGGGCATCAGCGTACGTCCCATGGTCGTGGCTGCTGCCAGCAAGATGTCCGGCTCGTGCTCGCGCACCAACATTTCGATCAGCCGAGCGTAGGGATCCACACGAAAGGTCTCGAGTCCCCGATGATCGAGGCAGTAGACGCGATCCGCTCCCCGCATGATCAACTGATTCGCCTCTTCTGCGACGCCGTGGCCGACAAGGATGCACTCAAGCCCTACGCCAAGATCATCAGCCAGCGTCCGCCCCCACGCCAGCAACTCGTAGGACACGGGATGAATGCTGCCATTTCGCTGCTCACCGAGGACCCAGACGGCACGGCCTGCGCTCATGAGGCGCCCCTTAAGGCAACGTCCATGTGATCCAATGCAGCATCCAAGCCTTCGTGCGCTGCATGGAACAACTCAGCATTGCGCTGGAACGACGGGTAGATGACCTTCACCACACGCGTCGGTGAGCCCGTCAGCCCGAGCAGGGATAGGTCAGCGTCAATCGCCTCTCCATTGAGAATCTTGATGTCGGCCTCGTGCGCCTGTATCTTGCCCCTCAAGGTCGGAAGGCGAGGATCGTTTAGTTCGCGCAGGACACAGGCGACAGCCGGGAGAGGACAGGCCACGGTCTCTGTTCCTCCTTCGATGGCTCGATCCGCTACAACGCGATCCCCCCTTTCCCACGTCAGCTTGCTGACGTAGGTTAGGAGTGGCTTGCCCCATAGGGCAGCCACCATAGGACCGACTTGGCCGGTCTCGCCGTCTGTCGCGCGCTCGCCACAGAGGACAAGATCAATGGAACCCAGCGTAAGCATTCCCTGAACAAGGGCATAGGCAGTGGCCCAGGTATCGGCTCCAGCGAATTCTCGCCCACAGAGCAGAATGCCTTCGTCGCACCCCATCGACAAGGCTTCTCGAATGGCTGATTGAGCCTGTGGCGGCCCCATGGACAAGACCGTAATGGCGAACTCCTCTGGCGCCAACTCCTTGAGTCGCACGGCCTCTTCCACGGCGTGAAGATCCAGAGGGTTGATAGCAGCGTCTGATCCAGTACGAATCATGGT
>SPBW01000113.1 GCA_004525685.1 Candidatus Atribacteria bacterium | reverse complement strand
TACCCCAAGCCATACCTACACCAGCACAGGAACCTATACAGCCCAATTGACGGTGACGGATGATGACGGAGCGACCGATACGGCGACTCGGACGATCCAAGTGTCAGCTGCTGCGCCTGCGCCGACAGGAAACAAAGCGCCGACGGCGAGCTTCACAGCCACGCCGACGTCTGGAACGGCGCCTCTAGAAGTGGACTTTGATGCAGCCAGTTCATCAGATAATGATGGCTCGATTGCTGCATATGCTTGGACTTTCGGCGATGGTGGAAGCGCGTCGAGCGTTGCTCCAAGCCATACCTACAACACTGTGGGAACCTACACAGCGCAATTGGCGGTGACGGATGATGACGGTGCCACCGCGACGGCGACTCGGACGATCCAAGTATCAGCTTCCGCGCCGGCCTCCAACGAACCGCCGACAGCTGGCTTCTACTCCACGCGACAATCAGGAGAGCCTCCCCTAGACGTAGATGTCTATGCCTGGTACTCATCCGATCCCGATGGCTCGATCGTTTCGTATGTCTGGGACTTCGGAGACGGCGCGAGTGCATCGGGGTACAAGGCGAGCCATACCTACACAAACCTTGGCACCTACACCATCACACTTACTGTCACGGACAATGATGGCGCCACGGATGATGCTGCAAAACAAGTTAGCGTAAGCATCGGCGGATGCTAGGGAGACGTGGCATTCAGTGTGTCCGTTGTCTCAAGCAAACGAGTTGCTGGACATGACGACTGTCGATCACGGCATGTACAGGCGACTGGACGAGGCACCTATCCGAGACTCAGCGAGCAACCGCTTCGCAAGACATGACCTTGAGGTGCATCACTTGGACACGCATGAGCTATGATCTGCGGGGAGGCGTCTGCTACGATTGGTGTCCAGGCCCAAAGAAAAGGACCCCGAAGGGTCCTTTGAAGATGTTATCTAGCCATGTTCTGGCCAGTACCGTATACCTAATGCGCATGGGCGTACTTTGGATCTTGCTAGCCTTTCTTCTCTTCTCGATCCAAGTACTGCAAGATCGCTTCCACTACGAGGTAGTTTACGGAACGATCCCGTCGCTCGCCGAGCCGAATCAGCCGCTCTACTGGCTGCTTGTCGATTTTGCTCTGAGGTACATAGATCGACATCTTGTCTAGTAGCTCTTTCTGTGCCATAAGAAACCCCCTTCCTGCGTTGGCGTTATGTGCTACAACCGATTGTTCCTCATTAAACAACACTTTTGGACACCATTCAATTCCCCAGCCCCCCATTTGGCCTGTACGATCGGACCATCAGAATTCAATAATCCCGATACCAACTGGATTACAGCGTTAGTTAATTCCAGGTAACGGAATAAACAAAACAACAAGGATGAGGGTCCCAAAACTGCCGAAATGCACGTTGGACGCACGGGGAATCATAAGTCGCCTGTCTGCAGACGCACGCCGATGGCCTCAATCCGAGCTTCTCAGAGTTGCGGGTTCGGTCAACATAGAGTGAAGCAGGCTGCCTAGCACGTAGTCAATCACGATGAGTAATCTTGCCGGAGAGCTTTCTGCGTTGACGTGGCTTCGGCCAAGCCGTATTGTAAGGTTGACTGACAGCATGACGACTAGAAGAGCGATCCGATTCTTAGATCCGATCAACCCAAGCACGCGTTCTTGAAAGGAGAGGGTATGGGCAACATTAGCGATCTTGAAGCTCTGCTGCGGCCTCCGGCAATGGAGATGCCAGACTATCCACCCAAAGCAATTACTCTGGCAAGCGGCGAGGTAATGGTGGTTCGACAGGTGGCGCGTGAAGAGGTTCCAACGCTTCTTGAGGCGATTTACCCATTGCTCCTCGTCGAGCGCGATTTCTACGATGTTGTGGGCGCGCGACTGTTTGGCGAGCTGCTTGCGTACAAACGCTTCAGAGTCAAAGACGAGTACGTGCTGGCGGGACTCATCGATGGCGTGCTGGCGGGCATGGTCAATGGCCGCTTGGTGAATGAGAAGACGGGAATGAGCTATCACACGCTCACCATTCGTCGCGGACTTCGCGTCGGCTCGCATCTGTTCGCTGCTAAGATGGAGTACCACATTGAGCATTGCCAGCAAGAGGAAGTGCTAATCGTAGCTGAGAGCCCCATTGGCTTCCGCCGATGGATGATTGAGTATCCTCTCGAGAAGAGATTCGAGGTCCAGCATGAATTGGGCGGTGTTCCTTCGTGGGTGCTTCCCAAGGACACCTACTACGCTGCCAAGCCACGGCTCGTATCCGGCCGTCGGCCGATTTCAGAGGAACTGATGAAGTCGGCTCAGACGATCCTCTTGCCGCGACAAGAGACGGTCGTGCGGCAAGTCGCCGGCGAGAAGGAGGGATAGAGATGAAATCTGTCTACATCGCTGGCGCGGGCATGACACGTTTTGGCCGCTCTGAGTGGCCGCTCATGCAATTGGCAAGTGTTGCGTCGCTGGCTGCATTAAAGCACGCCAATCTGGGCGGCGTCCCTGTCGATGGCGTGGTTGTCGCCAACATGGGCGCGGCTCGCATCAATCGCCAGACGGCGCTTGGCAGTGCGCTGGTCGATCAATTGGCGCTGTATCCGGCTGCGGCTGAATCAGTGGAGAATGGACCGGCATCCGGTGCCTCCGCGGTCAAGGTTGGATTCCAAGCCATCGCCTCGGGAATGGCGGATGTCGTCCTCGTCACAGGGGTTGAGCGCATGCGCGTCGTCAACGGGATGGAGGGCACGGACTTTGTCGCCAGCCTGTCGCATCCCATCGCCGAATACATCTACGGCGTGACCCTTCCGTCGCTGGCCGGTCTGTTTGCCAGGCTGTTCATGGAGAAGCATGGAGTGGAGCGCAAGCACCTGGCCATGGTGGCCATCAAGAATCACGCCAACGCTGCCAAGAATCCCTATGCACACATCCAGCAGACGATCACCATGGAGGGAATCCTCACGCTCCCCGAAGCAGTCGTGAACAACCCGCCCATTGCCGAACCTCTCCACATGTTCGACTGCTGCCCAGTGTCGGATGGGGCCGCCTCGCTTGTACTGGTGTCTCAAGAGGTGGCCGCCAAGCTCAAGGGGCCGAAAGTGCGGCTTGCCGGTATGGGACAAGCGACCGATACACATACCGTGCATGAGCGCAAAGATCCCACCGACCTGAAGTCGGTTCGCATCGCTGCTGAGCAGGCTTTTCGACGCGCTGGGCTGAAGCCAGAGGATGTGGATGTGGCTGAGCTGCACGACGCATTTACGATCCTGGAGATTGCGGAGTCCGAAGCCTCAGGCTTCTTCCCGCGAGGGGAAGGACACAAGGCACTCGAGCGCGGGGACACCCAGCTCGGCGGCCGGCTGCCCATCAATCCCTCGGGCGGACTCAAGGCCAAGGGGCATCCTGTGGGCGCCACCGGCGTGGCGCAACTGGTTGAACTCACGTGGCAGCTTCGCGGCGAGTGCGGCGAGCGCCAAGTGAAGGACGCCAAAATCGCGTATGCCTGCAATTTCGGTGGGTTCGGGAACAACGTTGTGGCAAGCGTTCTGCAGAGGGAGGCATGATGAGCATGAAAGTGACCGGCATGAAGTGCAGCTCCTGCGGCACGGTGAGCTATCCAACACACGCTGTGTGCCCTAGCTGCCGCAACGAAACCTTCGAGACCGTAGTCATCGAAGGCGAAGGCAAGGTGCTCACGTATACCGACGTCTATGCGTTGGCTGTCGAGTACGAGACCCGTTATCTGCGACTGGCCATCGTAGAGCTGGATGACGGCGTTCGTGTGACGGGGCATCTTCTGGCTGACAAGCCGAAATTGGGAATGCGAGTGAAGACGACGATCGGAACCGTGAGAGAGATGGCGGAAGGCGCCATCCAAGGATTGCAGTTCGTCGCCGTCTAGAGACGGAAACGCTTGGGAATCGGGTGCCTGGACAACGTCAGGCACCCGATTTGCTTTCTCGCTGGCGATGCGTAGGATGCGAGGGTCTCAATCCGAAGCTCACTCCTGAGCGATGAAAGAAGGTTCTGCATGACCTACGATGTTGCCATCATTGGAGCCGGTTCGGCCGGCATGTTTGCCGCATTGGAATTGGCGGACACCGACTTGCGCGTTGTTATCCTGGAGAGCGGCCTGCCGCCAAAAGAGCGTACAAGCATCACTTCGGGTGTAGGCGGTGGCGGTACTTTTTCGGATGGGAAGCTGAATCTGAGTTCCAAGATCGGAGGGAACCCCCAGGCGATCGGGTGTTCTTCGACGGAGCTCGATGCGCTGATCGAGCAAGTCGACGCTGAGTTCACGCGGTGCGGCGCTCCGGCCCAGTACTCCGGCGAGAATGCGCACGATCTTGCGCAGCTCAAGCAAACGGCCTCGCAAGCGGGTATTGAGTTCATTGCCGGACGTCAGCGCCACATTGGAACGGTGACCATTCGCGGCGTCATTGACAATCTGTATCACGATCTGCTTGACAGAGGGATTGAGTTTCGGCTGTCGACGAAAGTTGGTGCCATTGCGGCTGAGGATTCGGGCTTCCGGCTCGACACATCCGGTGGGTCGGTGCATGCAAGGAGCGTGATTGCAGCCCCTGGCCGCGTCGGCGCCTACTGGCTGCGCGAGCAGACCAGAAAGCTGGGCGTAGGTCCTGCGTTCGGCCCGCTGGACATCGGCGTTCGCGTTGAGTTCCCGGCGGAGTTGTATGAGTCGATCGAGCGGGTCATGTACGACGCTAAGCTCCGTGTGCTCACGTCCACGTACGACGACATGGTGCGTACTTTCTGCACCAATCCCCGCGGCTTCGTGGTGCGTGAGGATCACGAGGACTTCGTGTTGGTCAACGGCCACGCGGAGAACAAGCGTAAGTCGGACAACACGAACTTCGCATTGCTCGTGCACATGGAGCTGACGGATCCCGTGGAGGACACGACGCAGTACGGACGCGCGGTGGCTCAGCTGGCGTCAACAATCGGCGGAGGGCACCCCATTCTGCAAAGGCTCAAAGACTTGCAGCAAGGTCGGCGCTCGACGATAGATCGCATTCGCAGATTGCCCATCCATCCCACGCTGGAGCAAGTTACGCCTGGAGATATCTCGATGGCCTTGCCGCAGCGCATTGTGCTCAATCTGCTAGAAGCGATTGAGCGCCTTGACCGCGTCATCCCGGGATTGGCGGCCGACAGTACGCTGATCTATGCGCCCGAGATTAAGTTCTATGACACGCGCTATGATGTGCAAGCCGGTATGGAGACGAAGCTGCCCGGCTTCTACGTCGCGGGCGACGCTTCGGGTCATTCGCGCGGCATCGTGTTTTCGGCAGTCACCGGTATCTACGCCGCACGGCACATTGAGGCCAAGGCCAGCTAATTCGAACGCCCCAGCCCGCGTTGTGCAGGCATGCGGTGTCATGATGAGAGCTTGTGTGTTGGGTCTGAGAGATTGAAGGTTTGAATGAGTTGGCAATCGGTGTTGACCGAGCAAGTGAACGACGCGTATCGAGCCGCCGAGGGACTGCTGAGGTTGGTCGAGGATGAGCAGCTCGAATGGAAGCCTGCGACGGGCGAGAACTGGATGACGACCGGGCAGCTCGTTCATCACCTGTCCGATGCTTGCGGCTCGATGTTCAAGGGATTCATCACCGGCGAGTGGGCGTTCGAAGAGAGCGTTGGAGCCTGTCCGTCAGTCATGGAGGCGCGCGCCCGGCTCCATGCCGACAAGGCGCTGGCACTGGAACTGCTCGAAGGGCTGTCTGACGACGACCTTACCGACCGCATGGTGGAAGCGCCGTGGGGGAAGAAACCTATGCCCCTCGGCTATTCTCTCAGCAAGATGGTGATGCACCTGGATGTGCACAAGAGCCAGCTGTTCTACTATCTCAAGCTGCAGGGCAAGCCCGTCAATACGGCGCACCTGTGGGGAATGGCGACCGAAGGCTGACTTGTTCTGGTTCGCGGTCTCGGGCACACTGCAAAGACACTAAGGGGGGAATCTCATGCGAGCACGAAGCGTGGTCATTATTGTTCTTGCCATTCTGTCGCTGACACTGGTCGCGCAGAACACACAGGTACTGTCATTCAAGCTGTGGTTCTGGAGCTTGCAGTCTGTGCCGATTACGTCGCTGCTGGCGGGGAGTCTGGTCGTCGGGCTGCTTATTGGCGTGCTTCTAGGCAGACCATGGAAGAAGAAGAAAGCGGCACCACGGCAAGTCCCGCCGTCTCCTACGCCGAAGAAGAAGCCGACTACACCCAAAGAGCCAATCTAGACCTCAGAGGCGTCCTTGAGTAAGAGCAGAGACGATGGGAATCGGCTTGCCAGTTCCTTGAGCCACTGTTTGATGCTTGGACCCGAGTGACCGGGCTCGTTTTTTGCGAAGAGGCCTGCATTCAGCACTGCCGACCGCATGGAATCGAGCACTCTTGCGAGAGGGCACTTGTTCTCATTGCCCACGCTGCCTCTGCTCAATCCGCGTTGTGCCGCGCACGTCTTCCTCTCGCAGCCGGCGCGGCCGCCTGCCCAGGGGGAAGGCGGCCGTCCGCAACGATCTAGAACTGCTTGATCCAGGGGCGGGCGATGCCGCCTGCCTCCACGAATCCTACTGATCGGTAGAACGGTTTGAAACCTTCAGTCATCGGCATGTGCGTTGTACCGAGAGGCTCATGAGTAACTGAAATGGAATGCTTTAGGTAATGGAGGAGGAGGCAGCCTAGTTCGTCTGGACAGAGAACTGAATCATCGACTTGCCTCCTTCTGGATGAGCTCGGAGGATCGCGAGCAACCAGAGGATACGCGTCAAACATCTTCGTCTCAAGATCCTCTGCAGAGATCATGACCTGTCGTGCGAAGATTCCTGAAGCTTGCGAACAAACCTGCGGTCGCAAACCCCACACATACTAGAAACCAAGACTGCGGTAGTGGGACTCAAGGTATGAAGTGATCGTGGCGGCATCCATTCCCGTCTTCTCGATGATTGAAGCCACAGCGATGGGCTCAGCAAATGCGACGCGAATGCCGTGACGAATCTGGCGCATGCCGATGGCTCT
>SPBW01000061.1 GCA_004525685.1 Candidatus Atribacteria bacterium | reverse complement strand
CCTACTGTGTTGCCCTCGTGTGGATCGTCGTGACTGCAGAGCATGCCCTTGGGCTTGTGGTAGCGATACACACGTAACTCCGGGGCTTGGAGAGACAAGGGATGTCCTCTGAGTGTGAGGCTTCCGATACCTCCCGATTCAATAGGTAGGAAGGGATCGGTTACCTGGCTGCCATCCATGGCGACTTCTCCGTCTGCGATCAGTTCCTGTGCCTTTCTTCGGGATACACCCGCCTGCTTCTGGATGAGCATGAAGAGTTTCGTCACTGCCTTTGGCGTATCCATGATGACATAGACATACGCCACTTCGAGCGGGAGTGCAAGCTGTCGCCACGATTCATGTTTCTGTGCATAATGTGCCAGTAGTTCAAACTGAAGATCTATGAAACTCAATATAGAGCAGTACGCACTTGGAGATCGCAGACTCAAGGATTTCGTCAGAGTCCCTTGGGAACTGTACCGAGGTGATCCCCATTGGACGCCTCCGCTAGGCGGCGAGCTATTGGGAAACAGGCTACTGGGGCTCAAGGGTCTGCTTACGCCCCAGCATCCCTATCACGAAGACGCCGAGGTTACGCATTTTGTCGCCTACGATGGGCGGCGATTGCTGGGGCGAGTCTCGGCTGCCGTCAATCATCGCTTCAATGCGCATTATGACTCGACGATCGGATTTTTTGGATTCTTCGAGGTGTGCAACGATTACGCTGTCGCAGAGGCACTGCTGAATCATGCCCGTGACTGGATTCAAGACAACGGAATGACCGTAATGCGTGGCCCAGGGGCCTATTCCAATGCCACAACTGAGGCGCATCAAGCCGTGCTGATCGATGGTTTTGATACCCCTCCTACAGTCGAACTGACTCACAATCCACCCTACTACGGAGCGTTCCTCGATCGGTACGGGCTGAAGAAGGTCAAGGATTATCATGCCTACAGGATCTCCCTTGAGCCTCCTTCGCAGCGTCTGATTCGTGTTGCCAAGGCTGTGCAAGAGCGTAGGAATATCGAAACACAGGTTGTGGTCATGAAGAACCTGCGGTCTGAGGTCGATCGGATTGTCGAGATTTACAACGAGGCTTGGGCGAACAATTGGGGTTTCTTGCCCATCAACAGCGCAGAAGCCGACGCGACGGCTGATAACCTGAGACTGGTGATCGATCCTGGATTGATGCGATTTGCGACGGTGAATGGAGAGCTTGCGGCTGTGCTTGGTGCACTTCCCGATCCCAACATCCCCTTGCGCCCTCGATGGAATCGCTTGCAGGACACAGACATGGCGCGTGCTCTACGGCTGTTGCGTACGCGGCGTCGAATTCCCGTCATGCGACTGATGTTTTTCGGTGTGCGTCCCAAGTTTCGCAAGTTGGGGATTGATGCGCTGCTCTACCTTCAGGTGCAGGAGTATGCTGTCAAGCATGGCTACAAGATGTGCGAGCCGTCCATGTTGCTTGAGGACAACGATCTTATCTTGAGAGCGTCTTCGTCAATGGATGGAGAGCGGTACAAGACGTGGCGTGTCTATGAGATGGCGTTGTAGGGTGTTTCGAAGTTGCTCTTTCTTGCCAACGCGACGCTGCTCTTGCTCAGAGTCGGTAATCAAGATCGATGGCGTAGTCGTTGCTTGTGGCGCTTGATAGAAGTGGGTCGGGCCCAACCCCGGAGAGTTGAGCCCCAACCCGTGTGCCGAGGAGGCACATGCCTCAAGAGGCACAAGCCCCAGGAGGCACAAGCCGCAAGAGGCAAACGACGCAAGAGGCAAACGCCGCAAGAGGAACAAGGCTCAAGAGGAACAAGCCTCTGATTGTCTGGCCAGCATCACGCCCGTACGCTTTGTCTCAAGTGGTCAGGGCTCAACCGAGGTTGAGCCCCAACCCGTGCCGAGGAGGCACAAGCCTCAGGAGGCACAAGCCTCCGATTCCCTCACTAACCACCCGTTCCGAAGCGGAACGTGATTCGGACGTGCCATGAACCGTCGGACCCGAAGTACCAATACCATCCACTCGATGGAATGCCGAAGTGCCACTCTCCGCCTTCCCAGTACCAGGTCGCTCCTGGATACCCATAGAACGGGGGATAGAAGGGATAGTAGTAGGAATACCCAGGCGTAGACGGCGTGGACGGCGGTGTGTAGCCGTACGATGTGACGATTTGGAATGACGTCCAATCGGAAACATAGACCGGCACTGGAACAATGCCCATGATCTGAACCTGAATCTGATTGGTAGCCGACTGCGGGTCATTGCCAACCAAAGGGAATGGCTCGTAGAAGGCAGGAGGATTGAGGCCCAAGTTGATGGGGCTGGCAACGATCTGCAATTGCTCAGTTCCTGTCGGGGGGGCTACTGTGAATCGGTACAAGCCATCAGGCAGTGTATGAGCTCCCGCAGAGACGTAATTGCCTTGAGAATACGCATTCGGGAAGATCAGACGCACAATGCCATCGGGCTGGATGTCGTAAATATAGATGTAGGCAGCCTGTGACACCGTGAACGTGATGGCCACGGTTTCTCCAATGACGTACACCGACTTGTCTGTCCAAAGGCTCACTGTCAAGGGCTGCGGCGAGGGCGTAGGAACAATGCCCAACGGTGCGGGCGTACCTTGCGCAGAACCAAGCACTGAAAGGCCAACAAGACCGATGAGAAGAAGAAGGACGAAGCGTGTGCTAGAAGATTTCATCTCGATCACCTCGCGCAATGTACACATAGGGTGCGGGGCGGTTTCATGCTACAGGCTAGCAAGGACTCCTGATATACAGATGAAGGGGAGAGGTCCCCCAACAGGGACATGCACAGGATGAAATGCCGATCTTGCCTACGAAGCTGCAGACTAGGCGATCTTGCGGACAACCACGTGCAGATGTTCTGTGCAATCGCGAAACGCGGGATGAGTCGATGACTCCGCAACAAGGCGCGTGAGTACCTCGTAGCCAGCAGGATCGGTGTCTGCCAACGCCTTGACTTGATCCAGTGCCCCCGATGCACAGCCTTCGACACCAGCGCGACATTCGACAGCGAAGCCGCAGGCGCGCAGTTCGGACATTGCTTGGGAAGGCGAGATGAATACGGCCTCAGTGAAGGCAGACTCTTCTCCTGTCTGAACGAAGGTTCCAAACAGCTGACGGATGAGCGGCTCGTCTGCATACAGCGCAGGGAACTCCGTCAGGCCCGATCGAAGCAGCCCCAATGGATTAATGTAGCCGACAATAGCCGGCGCGCCGGGCTTGAGGATTCGATGCAGCTCAGACAGCGCCGCGATCCGATCTGTCTCATCCACAATGTGATACATGGGGCCAAGTTCCAGTGCGCCGTCACAGGACTCGGACGAAAGAGAGGCCAGATTGCGAGCATCCGCCGTCTCTGCATGCGTCGGTTGAAGGCCATGCTGTGCCAAGGTTCCCTTTGCGAATTCGATGCAGCGTGGAGATAGATCGAAAAGAGATACCCCATATCCTCGCCGGAGAAGCTCCAGGGTGTAGCGACCTGGCCCGCCGCCGATGTCGGCGATGTGGCCTAAACGAGGGAAGAATTCGTCAATCAGCCGTAGCGTGCTGATCAGTTCAAGTCGGCGATAGGGGCTTGCTAGACGTTCCCATTCCTTGCGTACATCGTCATCGTAGTACTTGCGAACGACCTCACTCATGCCCCCTCCTGTGTGCTCTAGCCTACGAGATGCCTCAGGATCAGACAAGCCCTGCGGCTAGTGGCCTTGGTCTTGTTCTTACTTCGTCTGCCTGCTACCGTCTTTGCATCATGAAGGTTATCGGATTGGCGGGCCGAGCAGGCAGTGGCAAGAGCGTCGTAGCCAAGACGCTGGCGCAGCGGCCAGGCATTGAGTGGGTTGATCTTGACAAGGTGGCGTGGCAAACCTACGCGCCGGGACGCCCCATACACAAGCAACTGGTCGAGGCCTTTGGTGAGAGTATTCTGTCGTCATCAGGCGAGATTGACAGAGAGACGCTGGCAGAGGCTGCCTTTGTCAATGAAGAGACGCGTCAGACATTGGATGCCCTGGTCCATCCGGCCGTCTCAGACGAGGTCCAGTCGATCGTTCGTGAGTATCAGCAGAGGGGAACAGACATTCTGCTGATCGAAGGTGCATTGCTCGCCAGTTCGCCCTTTGTGGATCGGTCAATCTACGATCTCGTGCTGTGGTTGAGCGTATCTGAGGACGTCCGAGCCGATCGCTTGCACCTCATCGGCCGAGGTGATCATCTCGAACGAGGACGCAACATCACTCCAGCGGGCGATGTGATCGTGATCGATGCTGGCGGATCTGTCGACGAGGTCGCCCATCGCGTGCTCCAAGCCATCGGAAGCTAACTCGTTACAGTATCTCTGGACCTCAAGACAGCTCTTGCCTGCCGGCTGCGCCATGCCAGCCACGCCGTCCGAACGATCTCTCCGGCAGTCATGGCAATGAGAGCCACGTAGACGCCGCCAATCCGTCCCCAGAAGACGCCTGCGAACAGTATCGAACCCGTCACGACGAGATACAGGATGACGGCTTCGGTGATGGCATGGGTTCGCTTGTGATGCATAACGATGCCCTGAAACCAGCTCTGAATTGCACTGAGGCCAGGCAGCAGAATCGCGAACCATAGCCCCGCTCGGGCCAATGGCAAGAGCCTGTCAGACAATCCCGTGATGTCGCTAAGCCAAATGGATCCTAGGCGGGTGCCTGTAACCAGGAGTATGCCCAGGGTCATTGCCATCGTCAGCCCGATGGCGAAGTTGCGTAATGCAACGTAGGAACCAGGCTTCTCCAGCATAGCAATGACGACCTCAGAGAAAGCCACACCGCCAGCCCTGAACAGGAATGTCACGCTCGTGATGACGGGCAAAACGGCAAGAGAGGCCAGTGGATCAAGCATGCGTCCGATGCCCGCAGAGAAGATAGGCCTGGCCGCCAGGAAGATCAACGAGGTGAGCGACAGAGGGATATAGAACTTCAAGAACGACCCATAGGAGAATGGCCCGTGCTCTGGAGACACTTCTGGCAGTTGATCTCGCAACACTGGGCGCACGCGAAGACCAACATACAGCGCCTCGAATAGCACACCTGCGATAATGGTTGCCGCTGCAATCGCGGTTCCCTGAATGGTTCCGATGGCATACCCAATGGCCAGCACGCTGCAGTCGGCAAGCAGACGCACGATGGTCCCCAATCCAACGGAGAGCGAGTGTCCAAAACGAATGAGCACGCCCTGGTTGAAGCGCCGGTAGGCGATGGACCAAGTCCAGGGGAGGGAAATCATGAGCCCGATGCGCGCAGGTCCGATGATCTCCTCGGGGGCGGATAGCACAACGCGTGCAATGAATCCGTAAAGGGGTGTGAACGCAATCAGCGCGTGAATGGCTGTCAATCCGAAGCTGAGGATGTGCATGAAGCGGCGCACCTTGCGATAGGTCCCCCAATCTGAACATATCGCAGTGGATGCGGCCAGCAACATGATGATCGGCGCCTCAACCACCAAGGCGAGGGGGAACACCAGACTTCCGTAGGCAGCCAGGTGAATCTCTGGATTGGCGAGTCGCGTGATCACAATGTTGATGGCAGGCAGTTCCAGCGCCATGAGAACCCAACTTGCAGCCAATGGCCACCACGTTCGGGTGATCTGGCGCGTTGTGACAGCGGATGTCGATTGAATCACGTCTTGCCTCCGATCCTGGTCTGAAGCTAGGCGAGATCATCGTTGCGTGACTGCGATAGTTCAATAGACAAGCCGACGGCTGTCCATCGAATCCCAGCCTGGTTGACGCACCCGGCGTCGCCATCTATTCTCAAAGCCTGCTTAAAGGGGGAGGACTATGGGGCCGTTTCAACTGCCTTGGCTGACATTCAGCGCGTGGATCGTCATTGGAGCAAGCATTCTCTTGGCCATTGCCTGGTCGATTTGGGGATTTCGCAAGGGAGGAGAGGATCAATGAGCGAAACAGGTGTCTACATCCTGGTACTGGCCTTGTACATGCTGATGCTGGTTGCTATTGGCGTGGTCTCCTCGCGGAAGATGCGAAGTTCAGAAGACTTCTACGTTGGAAGCCGGAATGTAGGGCCATGGGTTACCGCATTGTCGTATGTTGCCGCCTACTTCTCGTCAGTCGTCATCATAGGCGGCGGCGGATTCGGTTATCGATTTGGATTGGCGACAATCTGGATTGCCGCCATCAACGTCCTGGTCGGGTGCACGTTGGCGTGGATGGTTCTTGGCCGACGCGTCAGACAGTTCTCAGCTCGACTCGGCACCATGACGATCCCCGGATTCCTGGCAGAACGGTTTCGTGCTCCTGAAGCGCGCATGATCGCGGCCTGGGTCATAACGCTGCTGCTGGTGATCTACAACGTCAGTATCCTCAAAGGAATGGGGCATGCGTTTGAAGGATTGATGGGCATGCCCTATGCCTATGGTGTGCTCATCTCCTGTGCCATTATCGTGTTCTATGTGTCGTTGGGCGGCTATCTGGCTGTCGTGTGGACTGGCTTCTTCCAGGCCTGGATCATGGGAATTGGCCTTGTCCTGCTTGCGGTGGCGGCACTGCAGGCTGTCGGCGGGCTTGGGGCGATGGCAGAGAAGCTTGCCTTGGTCGATCCTGGGCTGGTCAACACGCCTGGATCCTGGGGATGGGCCGGACTGATTTCCTTCGCCTTGATCACGAGCCTGGGGATCTGGGGGATGCCTCAGATGCTAGCGCGGTTTATCTCCATTCGCTCAACCAGCGTGTTGCGCGTCGGAATCGTGGTCGTGACAGTCGGTGGCGCAATGGCGGTTCTTCCCTACATTTGCGGTGCCGTTGCACGAGTGATGTATCCCGACTTGCAGAGTCCTGATCTGGCCATTCCGACGCTCACCAAGGACATCCTCCCTGCTTGGGGGGCGGCCGTGTTCCTTGCCGGCGTTGTCGCTGCGGGGATGTCTTCGTTTGCTGCCATTCAGATTACGGCTTCGAGTGCCGTCGTCAGGGACTTTATCGTCAAGGGATTGGGGCGTTCGTTGAGTGAGAAACAGACCATTTTCTACAGTCGTATCGCCTCAGCACTGATTGGCATCGTCTCGCTCGGCATTGCACTTCGTCCGCCGGCCCTGGTTCTTGTTCTGATGGCCTTCTCGAGTGCAACGATTGCGTCGACGTGTTTGTGTCCGATTCTGTTTGGGCTGTATTGGCGACGAACGACGAGACGGGGCGTGTTGGCATCGATGATTGGTGGCCTCGTGACCACGCTCATTTGGATGGGAATTGGGTCACCCTTCGGTGTGCACGGGTTTATTCCCGGCCTGCTTGCTAGCTTCATTGCTATCGTAGGCGTAAGCCTGTTCACAAAGCGATTGCCAGAAGAGCATCTGGCGCGCGTCTGGGGGGAGGAGCGTCTCTGAACTTGCAGATTGTCTTGCATTGGGCAAAACCTGACTGTACAGTGCGGCGTTTGTTGGACGTCGTGCATTGTTCACCGGGCTCTTAGGAAGCCTCGGTGAGCCGGTCGCATCGCAGCAGTTGAGGTCCGAATGGCTCCGTCAACTCGATCGATCTGCCTCGATGAATCATCCAGCAGCAAGGAGGCGAACGAATATGGCGGAACGTGAGACCGGCACTGTAAAATGGTTCAACGATTCCAAAGGATTCGGGTTCATCTCTCGCGAGAATGGAACCGACATTTTCGTCCACTTCACCGCACTACGAGGCGAGGGATATCGATCGCTCAAAGATGGCCAGAAAGTAGAATTCGAGGTTGTCGAAGGCGATAAGGGACTCCAAGCGCAAGACGTTGTTGCGTTGTAATTGGAACAGACGATTCACAAGAAGGCACTGCGGCGCACTCTATGCTGCAGTGCTTTTGTTTGCTACGATGGCTGGCACACCCGATTTCGCCCGGCCTCTTTGGCACGATACAGCGCGCGATCTGCCACAAGCAGGACGCGTCCCCCCTCGTCTCCATGATCAGGGGCGCATGCAACGCCAAGCGAGATCGTGATGTCAGTCAGTTCGCCCTGAGCGCAGGCCGCGCATTCCTGGCGCAAGCGCTCCGCCTTATCCACGGCGTCAGCAAGGGGCGTATCAGGAAGCACGAGGACGAATTCGTCTCCTCCGTAGCGACAGGCGATGTCCCCCTCGCGCGTGTTCTCATCCAACATCATCGCCAAGCGCTGGAGCGTGCGATCGCCTTCTTGATGCCCGAACGTGTCATTGATGGCCTTGAAGTGGTCGACATCCAGCAGAATGATGGCCACCGGAGCACCGCGGCGCTTGGCAGAGGCCATTTCGCGGGGGAGTGTTTCTTCCAGATATCGTCGATTGTAGAGGCCCGTGAGTGCATCGTGAATGGCTTGCTCGCGAACGGATTCCTGCAGGCGGCTGATTTCGGCAACCTGGGCCTGGAGTTGGTCATGCGCTTCTTGAAGCTTTCGCTGAGCATGTACTCGAGCTGTGATCGCCCTCAGCACAACAATGACACCGGCACTCTCGCCTTCAATAATTGGCGTAAGTCGAGCCTCGATGACTCGCAATGGATCCTCGGAAAGATGGACTTCGAAGTGCCCGACGTTATATTGGCTGCAGTAGCCGAGCAACCCAGGCCATCGAGACAAGACCTCAGCCGCCGTCTTCCCCAGACACGATGAGTTCGTATCCAGAAGTCGACTTGCGGCCGGATTGATATCGACGACCAGATTGGCGGCATTGAGAACGAGCACGCCATCGTCCATGGCCTCAAAGAGTGTATCCCTAGCCACTGGGGAAAGATCGAAGTGCCGCAATCCAAGCACACTGATGCCGAAGACCAATCCAGAGAGGCCCAGACTCATGGGCGTAACGTTGATGCCGCCAAGCCAGTTGGGATGGAGTACATACAGCAAACCGCCCAGTATGGGCATGAGCGCGGCAAGCAGCACGGCAGTCCCCTGTCGCTTGCCGATGAGGCCCCCTTGAACGGTTCTTCGAAACAGGATCGTTGATCCCAGGAGACCATAGGCGAACAAACCCGCGACCATGGCGACGAATGCTGGACCGTGGTGGTAGATGATCCGGTTGGTCGCCACAGGAGAGATCTCAAAGCTTGTCCAGAGCCAGCCATGCACGTCATTGGTGAATGCCAGAGAGATATTGACGATCGGAAGAAGCCACAGCGCGAGCGTCCTCTTTGATCCGATTCGATGCTTGGAGTCGCTGCGCTGAAGTGCAAAGAATACGTAGAGGGTCAGCGCGCTTCCTGAGCCAACATACTCGAACTTGGACCAGAACACCTTTGCAGCCAGGCTGATTGATGCCGCCTCAATCGCGGCAGCCAGTGCCCACACAGTCACGGCGATCATCATCAAGGCCAGTGCGAGTCCGCCCGGCAATGCGCGGCGGCGCCACAGCAGGACACTTACGACGCTTGCCACGATGGCTGTTGTGAAGAGGATGAGAAACGCGGGTGAGGATGTCACAAATATCCTTGATCTCGCCTACAGAACGTAATCACGAAGGACTCGATCATGCGATAGCTGGGTTCGCTTCGGCACAAGAAAGCGGGCCTAGCAGAGCGGCCCTCATTCTCTGTCGCGTGCAGGGCTACCAAGTAATGAGGAATCCAAGTGTCCATATCGTTGTCGCGGCGGCTTCGACGTCGATCTCCAATCCCATGCTGAACTCAAACTGAGACGCAATGGCAATTTCGAAATTGGCGTCGATCATCGAGACGTCGAAGAGACGAAGTCCATTCTCAAGGAAGAAGACGGACACATCGAAAGACATCGGGCCGCAGCAAGCGTCCGCGTTCGTCTCAATCGTGTAGACCTCCCAGTAGTCCGTGCCAGACAATCGACCTGGCTTCCCTGTCGCTCCCCAGAAGGACAACCCCGTAAAGGTTACAGGCCCCGTGTCACAGCTGAGCTTAATTCCCTCAATCGATACAGAGTCAATAGACAAGTTGCCGGATGAAGCGACCGCAATGTAGAAGTCGATACACGTCTCTGTGCCGAAATCAAAGGCCGGGCTCAACGTCAGCGTCTTGGTCTGCAGCGTGTAGACGAGATTGGCTCCGATGGACAGCCACGGGAGCATGGGGATGGCTATGCCTGATGTGGAGAAAGCGATCTGATCGAACCCCGCACAGCCGATTGTCAGCGAGGACGAGATGTCGGCGCAGCAGAATGGGAATCCGATGCGGATTGTGACTTCGTCAAATGGGAAGTCGCAAATGGCGTCGTTGTCACCGAAGTTGATGTCGATATCGATGTCCACATCTCCCGCGTTCCCAGATGCCGTTACTGTCAAGAACGTGTCGTCGCCCTCTAGCGTGAATTGCATCCCGAGCACCGCGCCTGCAAAAGGAACGCTCATGGTGGCAACCAGCGATCCGAAGGTGGCATTCGGATTGAAATCGGTTGCTGCCGTCAATGTGAATGCTCCCAACATTCCTGTCGTAGAGAAATCCTGATCGACCCATCCGTTGTGATCCAGAACCGTGGCCGTCCCAAACGTCCAGTCACCGATTGTGTAGTTCACCTTGAGAATCGAATACAACTCCAACGAGTCAGAGAAGTTCGCTTGCTGTGGATCGATATCGATTTCGAGATCCCATGACCCGCTTAGCTGCTCTGCCAATCCAATGCACCCCAACGCAAATAGGAAAATGAGGCCCAGTGCGAGCACGCGTCTCATCAGTAACCAACCTCCTTGGCATGGTTCCACACATGATGCGAAGTCGTTTGCAGAGACTGCCTCATAGGCGCACGCCTAGAACAGTTCTGCAACGCGCAGCATGCTCATGAATGTTGCTTCTTAAGGATGATTGGCGAATTCATCGGCGTTTGGTAGCGCATGCACGACGAAAAGGTGACGAATACGGAACACCGAAAGGTGCTGTACGCCCGAGAGGACTCGAACCTCTGACCTTCGCAGCCGCAGTGCGACGCTCTAATCCGCTGAGCTACGGGCGCGTACTCAATGGATCCTTTCGGATCCATTGAGTACGTATTGAGTTTCGCTCTCGCGAAACTCATAATTTGGATCTTACAACTCAACCACTACCTGCTGCCAACACTGGATGTTCCCCCTTGGGGAACTCCAGCGAACCCTAGGGTTCGCGAT
>SPBW01000092.1 GCA_004525685.1 Candidatus Atribacteria bacterium | reverse complement strand
TCGCCATCTAGATTGAGGCCTTCAACTGCAGCACGGGTCGCTCGTGCGACGATGGCATCGATACCAGGAACACTGAGACATCCCTCATGCATCTCCTCAACCTCACCCGACAGCTCAACCATCTCAGGATTGATCAGAATGTGGAACTCATCATCTGCATCGAGCACGAAGATCCGCTTGGAAATCCCGATCTGGGGAGCGGCAAGTCCGACGCCATTTCTGCGGATCATGACCTCGACCATCAACTGACAGATATCACGAATCTCTTGATCAATGATCTTGACAGTCTCGGCCTTTTTTCGGAGAACGGGATCTCCGTACGTACGAATGTCCATAATTTCCTCTTGCGTGCGGGATGGCAGCATTATAAAGTAGCCTTCGGGATGCCACAAGAGAACAGTGATTGGAAGATTCGCATCGAGAAAGTACTTGAACTCGAAGCCGCGACCGGATTCGAAGACCGCGCGACCACGTGCGGTTTGGAGGAATTCGTCCGACTGCAGAGTCCAGTGACTTCAGACTGCGTGGCGGGGTATGGTGCAGCCAGTTCCTCGAATCGCCGCGCCATGGTCGCACGGCTCGCCGCGACTCTGGGATTGACGGATGCTGTGGCGCCAGCGGTTGCAGCGAATCATCCCACGCTGTCTGCGCCGATCACCAAAGCCCATGGGATCGGTACCAAGCGAGCTTCGCTGCTTGCAAAGCTGGGGCTCAAGACGGTTGAAGATCTGTTGATGTTCTTCCCCCGTCGTCTGGAGGACCGTACAGAGGCAACAAGCATCGGGACGCTTCAGGAGGGCATGGAGGTTGGCATTCGAGGCACGGTCCACGCCATTACGAAGGTGCAGACGAGTCGCCGAATGACCCTAACCAAGGCTGCAATCGGTGACGGGACTGGCTTTCTGTCTGCGGTGTGGTTCAATCAACCATGGGTGGCTGATCAAATCAAGCGTGGCATGACCATCGATTTGTACGGCCGCGTTGAGCGAAGCTACGGCGAATTCCAGATGAAGTCGCCCGTTTGGGAGTCCGAAGGCACGGGCGTAGAGACGGGCCGTTGGGTGCCGGTGTATCCGGCAACTGAAGGCATTACATCGCGCTACATTCGGTCACTCATTCATCGAAACCTCGACATCTACCTGCCAAGCATCCAGGAATCGTTGCCTGCGGCACTGCGTGAACGATTCGCGCTGATGGCGCGTCGCGCGGCCATTGAAGAGATCCATCGTCCGCAACACCCGGCGTCCTTCGAACGAGCACGGCGATCCCTTGCCTTTGAAGAGTTCTTCCTGCTACAGCTGGGGCTTCTGCAGTCAGCTCGAGCAAAGGCGGGTCGGGCACATGTTGGCAAGAGAGGGTTGCTCGAATCGTTCTTCGCTGGATTGCCGTTCTCCCTGACCCAAGCGCAGCGTGCTGCCATCGAGGAGATTCTCTCGGACATGTCTCGGCCTGTGCGTATGATGCGCTTGCTTCAAGGAGACGTAGGGTCGGGCAAGACATTGGTGGCGCTGTCTGCTGCATTGGCGGCGATTGATGGGGGTTGCCAGGTCGCTTACATGGCACCCACTGAAATCCTGGCTGCCCAACATGCGCTCACGTTTGAGCGCATGCTAGGAGAGTTGCCCGTGTCTGTCCAGCTTCTTACGGGCACGACTCCGGGCAAGGCATCGATCAACGAGAGAGCCGCAGCTGGCGAAATCGATCTGCTTGTCGGAACGCACGCACTCATCCAGGATACCGTCTCTTTCAAGGACCTAGGATTGGTCATTATCGACGAACAGCACCGTTTTGGCGTCATTCAGCGCTCAGCGATTGAGGAGAAGGGCGATCGCATCGACCTGCTCGTGATGAGCGCCACTCCTATTCCTCGAACGATCACACTGACGCTGTATGGAGAGTTTGACACATCCGTTCTCGATGAAATGCCGATGGGGCCACGTACGATTCAGACAATCTGGGTGGACGCATCACAGCGCGACGCAGTGTATCAGCACATCGGTGATTTGCTTGCCGAGGGGCGAAAGGGATACGTGGTTCTTCCGCTAGTGGAGGAGTCGGACAAGGTCGAAGCCAATGCCGCCATCCAAGTGGCAGAAGAGCTTGCCCATCGCTTCGGTAGTCGGCGGGTAGGACTGATCCATGGCCGCCTGTCATCTGATGAGAAGGGTTCTGCCATGCAGGCGTTTCATGATGGCGAAACGCAGCTGCTGGTTGCAACAACAGTCATCGAAGTGGGAATCGACGTTCAGGATGCCGATTTCATGGTGATCGAGGATGCCGATCGATTCGGATTGTCGCAGCTTCACCAGCTGCGAGGCCGTATCGGACGGGCAGGGCAACCAGCCTGGTGCTATGTGCTGGCCGATGCTGGAACTGACGATGGCAAGGAACGACTGGCTGCCTTCGAGAAGCATCTCGATGGATTTGCCATTGCGGAAGAGGACTTGCGCATTCGCGGACCTGGTGACTTGGTTGGCACAGCGCAGCATGGGTATTTCACAATGCTCCGAGCTGTTGACCTGATGCGCGATCTGGATCTCATGCGAAAGGCCCGCGAAGCGGCCAAGGCGGTGCACGCCAAAGGTGTCTCAGACGACATGAAGACACTCATTGAACAGCGATTCGGAGAGATGATTCGGTGGATTCGCGTGTGATGGCGTGGATCGCGCACCGCGTCTTTGAGAGTTGGACTTGATTACTGAATGCGTGTTCCGACCTTGATTCCGGCTGCGATTAAGGCGAGGGCATTAGGATTCTCTAGATGGAAGACCTCGATCGGCATGCCATGCTCGCGGCAAATCTCTACTGCCACCTGATCCATGACGCCATAGCGCTGAGCCAGAAAATCATCGAAGCTGAGGTCACTGAGTAGGCTGGCAGAAGGATCTTGCGATGGATCCCCGTCGTACACGCCGGCCACATTTGAGCCCTTGATCAAGAGATCTGCCTCGATCGAAATGGCGCGGATGGCCGCAGCTGTATCTGTGGTAACCAGAGGGCTCCCTGTTCCGCCTGCAAAGATGACGATGGCGCCGTCCGCAAGAGCGGCACGCGCTTCGCGAGGAGAGATCGAGTTCGTCAGTTGGGTGTCAATCGCAGACTGTATGAGAACGCGCTTGCCAAGATTGAGGAAATACGACTGCAGGGCCAGTGCATTGAGAACGGTAGCCAGCATCCCCATCGTGTCACCTTCCACGCGGCCGAGCCACGGACTTTGAGCGCCTCGAATGAGGTTGCCTGCTCCGACGACGATGGCCCATTGAATGGGAATCGATGCAATCGACTCGCAGAGTCGCTGCAAAGAAACGGGAGAGAACGGGCTGTTCTCTCCCTTCAATGCTTCTCCGCTTAGTTTGAGCAGGATTCGAGTTGGTTTCTCGGCCATCACCTTCTAGGCCTCATCCTCGTTTCCGATGAAGAATCGGACGAACTTGGAGACGAAGATGTTTTCGCCCGTTTTTGTCCGAAGGTCGGCCAGCATGTCTTCAATGGTGACCTCAGGATTCTTGACGAACTGCTGCTTGATCAAGCAGGAATCCTTTAAGAAACGAGCGATGCTGCCTTCGACGGCCTTCTCGATGATCTGGGCGGGCTTGCCTTGCTCTTCGAGTTGCTTGCGCATCTCCGCTTTCTTGGCTTCGATGTCCTCTGCAGGAACATTGTCGGGTGCGACATAAAGCGGCGCTTCGCTGGCAATATGCATGGCGATGTTGTTTGCCAGCTGGATGAATTCCGCAGCTTTGGCAGCGAAGTCCGTGTTGCAGGCAATCTCAAGGAGAACGCCAACCTTGCCCGTGTGATGCACGTACGACACGATGCGACCCTCATGGGCTTCTCGGCCGATCTGTTCCATCAGTTCGAGACCCTGCGCCCGCAGAATCTCCTTGGCTTTCTCGATGTCACCCTGGGCTTCGGTGAGGGCCTTCTTGCAGTCCATCATCCCGATGCCCGTCTCCTCTCGGAGTCGTTTGATATCCTCAACCTTAATCGTCGTCATCCGCTTCCTCTGTTGTCTCTTCTTCGTCTTCTTCGACAGCGTTTTCAGACGCCTCTTCAGCCACCTCGTCCTCTTTGACGACGTCTACGGATGGTTCCTCAGCTTCTTCGACAACGCTTTCAGCTGCGTCTTCGACCGCTGCGGGCGTCACGGTCTCGTCTGTCGCCACGTCAGCTTCAGGGGCGACCGCTCCAGCAGTGTTCTCGTCAGCGTTGACTTCAACCGATTCGGCCGCGTTTGCGGGTCCATCGCGACCTTCACGCCCTTCGAGAATGGCGTCAGCGATGCGAGAGGTAATGAGCTTGGTGGCTTTGATGGCGTCGTCGTTCCCAGGAATGAGATAATCGATCGGATCCGGGTTGCAGTTCGTGTCTACGATGGCGATGACGGGAACGCCAGCCAGATTCGCCTCGTGTACGGCGATGGCTTCGGAATCCGGATCGATAACGTACATCAAACTGGGCTTCTTCTCCATGTTTCTTAAGCCGTCGAGATTGCGTTGCAGTTTAGCCAAGCGGCGGCGCAGTCTGCTTGCCTCTTTGTTCGGCATGTGATCGACTGTGCCGTCCTCGATCATGGCTTCCATCTTCTTCATGGTGTCAATGCTCAACTTGACAGTGCCGAAGTTGGTCAGCGTGCCGCCGAGCCACCGGCGATTGACATAATGAGCTCCACAGCGCTGCGCTTCTTCGACGATCGTAGCCTGAACCTGCTTCTTGGTCCCGACAAAGACCACTTCTCCGCCTTCTGCCACGCTGTCACGCACAGAGTAATAGGCTTTTCTAAACAGATCGACCGTTTGCTCTAGGTCGATGATATGAATCCCCTTGCGCTCTGTGAAGATGTAGCGAGACATCTTGGGGTTCCACTTTCTTGTTCGATGCCCGAAATGTACTCCAGTCTCGAGCAGTTCTTTCATCGTAAGGACGTCCACATCACCCTCCCAAACTGACCTGAATCATAATGGCGAAGTATAGCAAAAGCCCAATATTTCCGCAATCACACGCATTGCGGAATACCGGGTCCATGATCACTTCGATTTCACTTGTTCGTCGCCCGTGCGACGAGTGATAATGATGCCACATTTGAGGCGGTGAAGCACGTGGATGCAACGCGAGTCGATCGCACGGATGTGCGAGAACTTCCGAAAAACATAGAGGCGGAGCAAGTCGTGCTTGGCGCAGCGATCCTTGAGCCGAGTAGTACACTGCCAATTCTGGTCGAGAAGCTCATTCCCGAACATTTCTACGAGCGTCGGCATCGCGTCATCTTCCGAACGATTCGTGAGCTGTTTGATCGTGGAGAACCATCAGACATTGTCTTGCTCGCCAATCGACTGGAAGAAACTGGCGACATGGAACGCGCGGGCGGCCGCATGTACTTAAATGAATTGCTCGATCGCACGACGACCACGGCCAGCCTTGAGTACTACGCAGACATCGTCAAACGCAAGGCGACGCTGCGATCTCTGATTGAAGCAGGTGGGCGGGTTTCAGAGCTCGGATTCGATGAAGCCAAGGAAATCGACGAAATCCTCGATCATGCCGAGTCACTCATCTTCGATGTCTCAAGCGGAGGTACAGGTAGCTCCTACTACCTCATCAGCGACTTCCTTTATGAACACATCGATACCCTGGAGAAGCTGCACCGGGATCCAAGTCGACACACAGTGACGGGATTTGCCACTGGATTCCCTGCACTTGACGAAATGACCGCCGGGATGCAACGATCGGATTTGGTGATCGTTGCGGGACGACCGGGAACAGGAAAGACCAGCTTCCTACTTGCGCTGGCCAGACACATGGGTATCCGCGAGGGTGCCAGGATCGGTGTGTTCTCTCTTGAAATGAAGAAGGAGCATCTCCTGGAGCGATTGCTGTGCGGAGAAGGCAAGATCAACCTTCATCATCTACGTGGCGGATACGTGCCTGGAGAGAAGTGGCGAGATCTGGCTTCTGCAGCCAGCAAGCTGCAGAAGGCGAAGATTATTGTCGATGATTCACCCGGCGTCTCCATCCTAGAGGTTCGGGCACGTGCGCGTCGCATGGCTGCCCAATATGGGCTCGATGTGGTCATGCTAGACTATCTGCAACTGGTCGAGGGTGGAATTCGTGCCGACCGGCGAGAGCAAGAAGTCGCCTACATCTCGCGATCGCTCAAGAAACTGGCGCGAGAGTTGAATGTCTGCGTCATTGCCGCTTCTCAGCTGAATCGTGGCGTCGAAGGACGAACCGAGAAGCGGCCGCGCTTGGCTGACTTGCGTGAGTCAGGTGCCATTGAGCAGGACGCCGATATCGTCATGTTCATCTATCGCGAGGATTACCATCGTCAGCAAGACGAAGGCGGGACAGGTGCGCCTAGCGACGCGTCCGCGCAAACGGAATTGATTATTGCCAAACAGAGGAACGGGCCCGTTGGGAACATCGATCTCATGTTCCACAAAGCCTACGCGAGCTACTATCCCGTGCTTGGGGAGTGAGAAGCCAAGCCTCTTCTTAACTAGGATGGTGCGGAGCACCAAGGCGACCTATAATCGCCAGAAATCTTCAGTATCCAACAAGGGGGAACTAATGGGCTATCCAGCGGAGTATCGATACACGAAGGCGCATGAGTGGATTCATCTTCAAGGTAATCAAGCACGCATTGGCATTACCCAGCACGCCCAGGCGGAGTTGGGTGACATCGTCTTTGTCGAGCTTCCTGCAGTGGGAACAGCCGTGCAGAAGGGCGACAATGTGGCCACTGTCGAATCAGTCAAGGCTGTGGGGGATGTGTTCGCACCCGTGGCGGGAACCGTCGTCGACGTGAATGCCGATCTTGAATCCGCGCCGGAAACCATCAACTCGTCTCCTCATGAGAGCGGATGGATTCTTGTTCTGGAAATTGCTGATCCCTCCGAGCTTGATGATGCCCTGGATGTGGCTGCGTACGAGTCATTCATCGCAGGAGAGTAGTCAAGATGCGCTATATTCCCAGCACGTCGGCTGATCGACGTGAGATGATGGCGGCCATTGGCGTCGATACGATCGAGGAACTGTTCTCGGATATCCCGGCTTCAGTTCGCGATCGCTTTCAGCCCGTAGGCTTACCTGCGCGCAGTGAGATGGACGTTGCGTCCATGCTTAGCGGCATGGCGGATCGTAACAATCCTGGAGAGGCCGTGTGCATGCTAGGCGGCGGCATCTACGATCACTACATTCCTCGAGTCATCGGGCATTTGGTCTCTCGATCTGAGTTTCTTACGGCATACACACCGTACCAGCCCGAGATTAGCCAAGGCACTCTGACGGCCATGTTCGAGTTCCAGACGCTTGTTTGTGAGCTGACAGGCATGGAGATTGCCAACGCTTCGATGTACGACGGTGCGACAGCGCTGGCCGAAGCCGTGCTCATGGCAGAGAGGATCCGTAACAAGGGAACCATTGCGGTTGCGCGATCCTTGTTCGCTCCACTGCGCAGAGTTCTAGATACCTATTGCTGGGCAGCCGACATCAAGATCGTTGAGATTGGGAACCTCCCAGACGGCATGAGCGATGTTCAGGACATCCCCGAGGATATCTCCGCGCTGGTCATCCAAACACCCAATGCCTGGGGCGTCATTGAGTCGCTTGGGGGAATCAAGGATCGCATTGGCGAAGCGCTTCTCGTGGTATCTTGTCATCCTCTATCCTTAGGACTGTTGCAGCCTCCAGGAGCTTTCGGCGCGGATATCGTCGTTGGCGAGGGACAATCGCTTGGCCTTCCCATGGGATATGGCGGGCCCTTGTTGGGATTGTTCTCGACGCGAGAAGCGTTCCTGCGGCAGATGCCGGGACGCGTGTCTGGTCGCACGGTCGATGTGGATGGGAAGACGGGCTATGCGATGGCCGCTCAAACGCGTGAGCAGCACATCCGGCGTCAGCGAGCCACCTCAAACATCTGTACAAATTCCGCGCTGTGTGCCTTGACTGCGACTATCTATCTTGCCAGCGTGGGATCTGCAGGTTTGAATCAGGTCGCGCAATTGAATTTCGCGAAGGCCCACTACCTAGCAGAGGCGATTGCCAAGCTAGACGGCTATGAGCTGGCATTCAGTGGCGCATTCTTTAACGAGTTTGTCGTCAACGTTCCCGGCGATGCTGTCGCGATCCATGATCGGCTGACTGCGGCGGGATTTGCCGTGGAGGCACCTCACCAGCTTCGCGCGAGGGGGCTTGACAACGCCCTGAGGTTCGCAGTCACAGAGAAGCGCACAAAGGCTGAACTTGACCGGCTGATTGGTGTATTGGAGGCAGCGCGATGAGTACGATTTTCGATTGTCGATGCAGCGACGCAGTGGGAGGCCTGTTCCCTGACCTGGATGTGCCTACACAGGATGTCGAGACACTGCTCGATGCAGACCTGTTGCGGAGCCATCCTCTGCGCATCCCCAACCTTTCGGAGCCGCAAGTGGCTCGGCATTACACGGCGCTGTCGAAGATGAACTACGGTGTTGACGACGGGCTCTATCCGCTGGGAAGCTGCACCATGAAGTACAATCCCAAACTTAACGAGGACATGGCGAGCCTGTCTGGATTCGCC
>SPBW01000298.1 GCA_004525685.1 Candidatus Atribacteria bacterium | reverse complement strand
CGGTTCGGGGCCAGGTCTTGTTCTTTGACGTCCTGGTAATATGCAGGGGCAGGCCTTTATATGTGAATCGTGATTGACTTCAGCCACTCGATGGGCTCCATGGGCATCGTACTCAACTCGTAACCCCTATCGGATCTGTATTCTTTGGAATCGTCTCCATGAATCGCTGCATGTCTCAAGCACATCGCTCGTTCAAAGCTAGTCCTTGTCACCTGCATCCCCCGATTCCGAAAGCCCGAAGAACGAAGGTCTTCCCCCATGACGTGTGGATCTCCGAATACGGCACGAACAATGGTTTCTGCGTCAGACAACTGCATGCACTGGATGACCTACGACAGCTTTCGCTGTGTACGGATTGTTCATGAGTCGAACAAACGCCGAGTAGGTGGGCCGGAACGTAAGTGTTTCGCCCACCGAGACCCCGTCATCGTCGGGGCCCAGATTCACAACGGTTACATCGCTGCTTGCCCCTGCAATGGCGTGCTCAGGATTCAAAGGAATGAGGCCTTGGATGTCCGTATCTACTTGTCCTACGGTGACAATGGCGCGATAGCCGCGCTGGCCCGGCTCCGCTTCCTCTTCATCGTCCTCGATTGTTTTGAACGGTGTATTCCCCATTTCCCCCAGCGAAACCAGACGCTTCTCCTTCATTTCCACGACTTCGGCTTCCAATGATACAGTGTCTGTTCTTAGCCCGGGAATGGCCTCACCCGACACAGGATCCGTACCCAAGAGGATTGCCTCTCCCACCCTGAAATGATTGATTGCCTTGGGCAGGGTGCCGTCTTGAAGGAGATTCAGGCTCGCACTTGTTCCCGCTGATACATAGGGGATGGAGACCCCGTATTTAAGTTCCAGAAGCTCGTGGTACATGGCTAGCTGCGACAATTCCTCAGACATCGGAATCGCACCCGTCATGCATCCGAGATTCGCACCCAATCCGACCAGTTGAATGTGCTGCATCTGCAGAATGCGAGCGGCTGTACTCAGCAATTTCCCCGGGAGAACGCCCTCGCGGAGATCCCCGAGCTCCACCATCAGAACAACCTGATGGATCATTCCACTTCGCCTGCATTCGGCATCGATCTCTCGAATCGTTCCTACCTCGCTGTTGAGTGAAACATCGCAGAGTGGGAGAAGCTTGCGCAACGCCGATGCGTGCGGAGGCAGCAAGTACCACGATTCCACTGAGGGAGCGCTCTCTCGAATGGTGCGAAGGTTCTCTAGTCGAGAGTCGCCCATCGACGAAACGCCGAACCCCTCCAGGGCCTGGAGGAGTTGCTTGTGACCGCAGAGCGCTTTGGTCACCACAGTCAAGCTCGCTCCATGAGCGCGCACCCAATCAGATACCGCACAATAGTTATGCTTCAGAGCATCAAGATTCACCGTGAGTCGATTCATCGTGAGTACCTCATTTCGGCATACTTGGACGTGAATCCAAGTCGCTCATAAAGGCGTTTGGCGGGGTTGTCATGCTCCACATGCAGCTTCATGTCGCCTTCACATTCCTCAATCGCTCTCTCAATGAGCGCTCTTCCAAGACCCCGCCTGCGATGGTTGGGAGCCACGGCAACGAACAGAAGAAGGTTCGCCGGTACATAGCCGCTCCACGGCGTATAGTGGACGACAGCTGCACCCAAGGAGGTGCTCCCATCCCGTGCAAGCACGACAAAGCCTCCTTGATCCGGGGGGCTGTCAAGAACGAGCGTCATTGCGCGATGAATATCTTCAGGATCGTCTTCGTAGGGCTTCAGCGATTCATGCAGGAACCTTGTCAACGATTCCTTTGTCGTCGCGTCCGGGAGTTCCGCGTTCGAACGGATGACGATCATCTGGCGATCAGTTCTTGCCTTACCCATGTCTTTCACCTCTCATCGTTGAGGGGGCTTTGAAGCAAAGGGCGGCATCCCTCCGAGCACACCGACTCTGAGCGCTGGGGAAGCACCAGGATTGCACAACATTCTATGATGTGAATCGCTTACCCTCTCAGTAGTTTCGTGATGGAGTATATCTGTTTTCAATTCCCTTCTCAACTTGCACGCTTACTCATCGCATAATACCGTTGCGAACTGTTTTTTCATTCCACCCGCTTCGCAGAATATTAGCTGCACAACTTCGCCAGCAGTTGAAGCGCAAGACATTGAGAAGGCGCTTGAGGTGATCATCGAGCTCATCATTACCAGGAATGTAGGAACCGAGCATGAAGCTGACGG
>SPBW01000126.1 GCA_004525685.1 Candidatus Atribacteria bacterium | reverse complement strand
GACTTCGTGGACACGAACCCGCTGTACGGGAATTCGATCTCCGCAGAAGTTCTTGCCAAAATGACGGTGCTGCTGAACGATCTGAGAGGTAGCATCGACACGTGGCTCAAGGCTCAGATGACAGTGCCCGAGTACTGGTAGAACCAAGAACCTACAGCAAGTAAGTAGAAAAGGGCGGGCCCTATGGCCCGCCCTTTCTTCTGATTCTCGAAGTGTTAGAGAGCAACACGCGCGGCGTGGCAGACGCCATGCGAGCAAGCCTTCTATAGCTCCTTCAGGCAGTCCTCCATGATCGTTAGTCCCATGTCGAGCTGCTGACGGTTGATGATCATCGGCGGGATCAAGCGCAGAGATGATTCTCCTGCAGCCATTAAGAGCAACCCCTTCGAGAAAGCGGCATTGATGATCCTGTCGCGCTCCTCGCGAGCAGGCGTCTTCTTCTCGTCCTTGACCAATTCGATACCGATCATCAGTCCCATCCCACGGATATCGCCGATAATGGGGTACCGCTGCTGAAGCTCTTCCAGCTGCGATCTAAGATAGTCACCCTCCACGCGGACGTTCTCCAGGACGTTCTCCTCGTCAATCACCTTCAAGACCGCCTTGGCTGCCTCCATGATGACCGGGCCACCATTCAGGGTCCCCTCATGGGCGTTGCCGTCCCAATCCATGACTTCCTTTCTGGCAACCGTGGCGGCTGCGGGGAAGCCGTTGGCGAAAGCCTTGGACATCGTGATGATGTCAGGCTCAAGCCCGAAGTGTTGAGATGCAAACATCTTCCCGGTTCTTCCATATCCCGTCTGCACTTCGTCGGCGATCAAGAGGATGCCGTGCTTCTCCGCGAAGTCAGACAGAATCGTGAAGAACTCCTTGGGCGGAACGATGTATCCGCCCGCACCCTGAACGGGTTCGAACAAGATGAACGCTGTCTCATCCGGCGCGATGATCTTCTTGAAGACAACGTCGGTCAGATAGCCTACACATTCCATATCGCAACTGGGGTATTCCCGGTTGAACAAACAGCGGTAGCAGTAGGGATAGGGCGTGAATTGACCGATGGGGTAGAGAGGAGCGAAGCCTCTCCTCGCCGTTAGGTTGGTCGTTGTGAAACTCATGGCACCCACTGTCCTGCCGTGGAAGCCATTGATGAACCCCACGCCATACGCTCGCCGGGAATGCCATTTGGCCATCTTGATCGCGGTGTCGATGGACTCGCTGCCGCTGTTGGAGTAGAACACGCGCTTCGGGAAGTCGCCCGGAGTCACCTTGAACAGCATCTCAGCCAGTTCCACCTGCGGAAGCGTGTAGTAGTCGAGGCTGTTCACGAAAACGAGGGTATCGAGCTGCTTCTTCACTGCTGCGATCACGGTTGGATGACGATGCCCCACACCCGTGACGCCGATACCGGATCCGAAGTCAAGGAACACGTTTCCGTCAATGTCTTCAACATAGACGCCTTCGGCTCTGTAGCCCACCAGAGGCGCAGTTCGTGTCAGCGATGGCGAAAGCATCGCCAAGTCCTTCTCGATGATTACCCGCGCCTTCGGGCCTGGAGGAGGCGTCACGATTTTCGGACCGGTATAGTTCATATCACTCCCATAGTAAGGATCGGTTCGTAGGTGTCGGTATACTATGACGCCTTCTGGACTCTGTCAAGAATCAACACGTTGTTGTGATGTTCAAGGCGATCCGGCCAGCAAGTGGCAGGATTGATGACCTTCATGCCGCATAGCGATCCGAATGTGCGGGCAGAGCCACCAACGCATTTTCAGCTTCATGGCTACGAGTCTCGATCCATCATCGGGCTGCTTCGCCCCCGACTGGATCTCTGGGCAGCCTGCCTCATTGCTGCAAGGATGACTAGCACCAAAAGAGAAGAGAACCTAAGCCTCACGTCTTCCTGCCAGCTTGGGGAGTACATACGTGCTCCCCAGCTCTGGATGTATTCCGACGATCGCGCGAACGCCAAATGTGCTCTCAATGTTCTCTGCTGTGAGTACATCTCCCGGCGTGCCTGCAACGATCATCTGTCCGTCACCCATCAGTGCCATGCGATCCGCTACCTGCGCTGCCACCGTTAGATCGTGAATTGCGATCAGTACAGTCATCCCCTCCGTGGCTTGCTGCCGAACGATCGACATGAACTCGGTTTGATGCCGAAGATCAAGATGCGTCGTTGGCTCATCCAATAGGAGAACAGCGGGCTCTTGCGCCAGCGCTAGCGCCAAATAGACGCGTTGCCGTTCGCCTCCAGAGATGGCGTGGATGGACCGATTGGCCAATGCACATACGTCAGCAAGCTCCATCGCGTGCCTGATCGTTTGCACATCTGCCTGCGTTTGCCCTGCAAACCGTGCCCGATGCGGTATTCTGCCCAGGGCAACGACTTCGCGAACCAAGAAATCAAAGCCCATTGCCCGTTCCTGTTCAACCATTGCCAGATGCCGTGCCAAATCCCGTGTCGAGCGCCTGGCGATCGGGTCGCCATCCAGGAACACTGCTCCGCTCTGGGGTCGCAATACGCCGGAGATGACGCGCAGCAGTGTGCTCTTCCCTGAACCATTCGGGCCAATGAGCGCGGAAGCGCTTCCACTGGGTACCTCTAGGCTCACGTCGTTCAATGCCAGGGATGACTCGGAATAGGCGAACGAGAGGTTTCTCGCTTCAATGCGCATCAGAGGCTCGCCCCTCGCGTCTTCAGCAAGTACAAGAAGAATGGCGCGCCAAAGAAGGCGGTAATCACGCCGACGGGCAGCTCAGCCGGAGCCAGCACTGTCCGAGCGGCCATGTCTGACCAGATAAGGAAGCATCCGCCAACAAGCGCCGACGCGGGAATCAAACGACGATGATCCGGACCCAGAAGCAGCCGCATCACGTGAGGAACAACCAATCCGATGAACCCGATCGTTCCAGCCATGGCAACGGCAGACGCAGTAAGCAATGTCGTCAAGACGAGCAGCCATCGATAGAGCGATTCAGGATTCACTCCAACGTGCTGGGCTCCTTCCTCCCCAAGGGCGAGTGCATTGAGATCCCTGGTGAAGTAGAGCACGGCAGAAATACCCGCCACGACAATCGGTGCTAGCACGGCGACGGATGTCCAGCTTGCCCTTCCCAACCCGCCCATGATCCAGAAGAGAACGTCGGATAGCTTCTCTCCGCCAGAGCTCAGAAACAGAAGGAAGCTCGTCAGAGCAGAGAACAGGGCGCCGATTGCTACACCCGCAAGAATCAGTGTGAGTACCGATGTCCGGCCATCAGATCCTCGCGCGAGCCGGAAGACGGCCAACGCCGCCACAGATGCGCCGATGAATGCACCCATCGGCAAGAAGAGCAATGAGCCGCTGGCAAAGAGTATGGCGACTGCTGCACCTGCAGTCGCGCCACTCGCAATGCCAAGGATGTACGGGCTGGCAAGCGGGTTGCCGAATACGCCTTGCATGGCCGCACCTGAGACGGCCAACGCCGATCCTACCAGCAATCCGAGCAACACGCGTGGCAGCCGAATCTGGAGAACAATGATCCGATGAATGGCGGATATGCTGTCATCTTGAACGTCAAACAGGCTCGCAATGACGGTTCGTGCAGGAATCATCACGGGCCCGACCATGATGCCCGCCACAACGGAGGCCACCAACAAGACGAGCAGACTCCAAATGACCCATAGGCCTAGGCGATGACTGCGAACGGTCATGATGTTACGGATTGGCGACATGCAGTCCGTTGATGATTGCCACAAGCGCATCAGCGACTTGCGTCGATGCCACCGTGCTGGCTCGAATTCCAATCACGCGCCCGCTGACGACTGCAGCAACGGACTGCAAGAAGACATTGCCCGTGATGTTCTCGACCTGAGACGGTGCAGTGAAGATCACCTCGGGATTTCGAGCAAGAATCTCTTCGAAACTCACCTGGACACTCCACTCAAGCTCCCCAAATACGTTGGTCCCGCCGCCTCTCAAGATCAGCTCGTGCTCAATAGAGTCTGCACCTGCTGCATAGGGGGGATTTTCAGAAGAATCCGCGTAAAGGAACGCGGCGGAAACCGTCGGCTTTCCAAGTGCAACCGCCTCTGCCTCGATGAGTTGAGTGGCGATTCGCCCTACGAGAAGCTCCCCCGCCTGCGACACGTCAAGCGCTGCAGCAATGGTTCGGACTGTATCGAAGATGCCTCGGACACTCATTAGCCAAGGTGTCGTTAGCACGGGCACGCCAACCGCCTCTAGTGCCGGGCGTTCCCCGCCCCAGTCGTTGGCGCCCAAGACCAAGTCTGGATCCATCCCGAGGAGCACTTCAATGTTAGGAGCAAACGCAGGTCCAACTGTGGGGAGATCTGCCAGTTCGTCTGGATTATCTGCAGATGCAGCAATGGCAATGATGCGGTGGCTCTCACCCAAGTCAACGATGATCTGCGCGTACAAGGCATTCAAGGTCACGATTCGTTCTGCTCGATCCTCTATGGCGATCTGTTGGCCGCGATCGTCGATCACACTGATCGGGTATGCAGCAACCTCGATGAGTGACGATGACGCGGCAAGAAGGAGCGTGCCTAAGATGATTCCGAAAACCTTCATTGGATCCTTCCTTTCGCAAGCGGGATATGTTATCCCGCTTCGGGGATGTCATAGTAGAGGGTTGATCCTGCAAAGGCAACATTCTGTCTAATTGTTCTGTTGCTGTATGGACTGGATGCCTCGCCACAGACCGCAACCTGCCTGCTTGCGCGTCGGAGCAGAGACGATGAGCAGGAAATCGCCCGGCCGCGCGTCGGGGAATCTCGCCTCGATCTCATCAGCATCCGCAGAGTTCAACTTGCGGATGGCTTCACGATCGTGAGAGAACATCCAGCCTGCTGCACCGTGAACCATGAGCATCATACCGGTTGCTCCTTCGCGGATGGCTTCGTCTCGTAGTATCCACGCAGGAGGGGAAGCAGCCTCGCTGGACAAGTGTGCTGCAATCTCTATCGCATCCAGGCGCAAGGTTTTCAGACAGACTTCATCCACCCATTGAATCCGTTTCAGGAAAGGAGCGAACTGATATTGTCCCTTGGCAGTCAGGTTGACGCCCGAGTGATCGAATTGAACGATCCCTTGGCTGCGCATACGCTCCAACTCAACTCGCACCACCATTTCAGTCAGCCCCGTTCGACTCGCCAATCGTCGTCGGCCCAAGCTCTTCTTACTCATGTAGTAGGCAAACTGGAGTGCCATGACTGATGTCGCCATTTGTCTTCCTGTCCCCCTTGCCGCTCAAGTACTCTGCACTCACACCGCGCGAAATGTCAATGTTCGCTCAAACGCGCCATCATTCTAGAGCATCGCTACGATGGGCGATTGCGTGTACTGACTCCCATCAAAGGTCGCTTGTTCTAGGTCCTATCCAATGGGAAGCTTCAAATCGTCCACTCGGAGGCTCCAGATACCTGTCTTGGGCCTGGAGTCGGATCACAATCTTCTGAGCAAGGAGATGCTGGAGCAGTCAACGTGACTAATATGTAGACGTGATTGGGCTTTTGAAGCATGCGAACATCAGCAGAGGGTCTGTAACTCACCATGACACAGCAATCGACGCGTCTACATTCAGTGCCACAGGCTCCAGAGAAACCCATCAATCGTTGATGACATCAGCCGTTCCGATTCTTCATAGGCCGTTGAAGGGGAGCGGCCACTTGGACACGGATAGATAGCGTCTGCGCTCTCAAGAGTTCGAGCCCCTAGGGAAGCAGCTCAGAGTGCCTCTCCATCTCCGGACTCCTCGAGTGCTTCAGACGGAGCATCCTCGTCCCAAATGTTGGGGTGCGAATCTTGTCGACTAGAGTCCTCCGCATGCACGGGATCATGCACGTCAAGCGACCCATCCTCGCTGAGATCCTGCGCGGACTGAAGGATGCGTAAATCCCATTGCGCTTCCCATCTTCGGCCTTCTACTGGCTTGCTCTAGTCCTTGAGTAACAACCTTTGAAGATGAAAGCGGTGCCATGGGCGACGAGAAGGGCTTGGGTCTTGCTTCTGCCTATGGATTACGCCTCTGGACGATAGACGATGCATGTGGCGCAATGCTTGGCGATGTCTTCGCCAGTGCTCATCCGATAGCCAGATCCGATTCAACACGAGAGCGCGAGCTGTGGAGAACGCCTTCCAGCGATCGGCTGCGCTGTCGCACAAAGACTACGCAAGTGCCTTGCTCATGCAGGACGTTGGAGCAACGGAGCTCACTGGTCCATGAG
>SPBW01000301.1 GCA_004525685.1 Candidatus Atribacteria bacterium | reverse complement strand
GTTTGCCGTGTCCAGCGTGACAGGGAACCCGTGGGTGGGAATCGCGGCAGCGGCGATTGCTGGGGCTTTGTTCAATCTAATCTATGCGTTCCTTGTCGTAACTCGCAAAGCGAATCAGCTGGCCAGCGGACTGGCGATCATGTTCTTCGGCATGGGGCTGAGCGCGATGATCGGAAAGGGATACATTGGCAGCGGCAGCAAGGGACTTGCTCGGTATCAGATCCCTGGTATCGCCTCCTTCTCCTGGGCGACAGATTCGATGTTCAGCTACGACCTGCTCGTCTACTTCGCGATTCCTGTGGCGATTCTCGTTTGGTGGATTCTTTTCCGAACACGATGGGGGTTGAGTTTGCGAGCAGTGGGTGAGAGCCCGTCGGCAGCTTTCGCTGCCGGACGGCGGATCTCATTGTTGAAGTATCAAGCAGCACTGATGTGCGGCCTCCTGGGGGGCGTCGCAGGAGCGCACCTATCCGTAGCGCTGGCCCGAACTTGGAGTGAGGGGATGTCGGGAGGACGAGGATTCATTGCCGTCGCGCTGGTGATCTTCTCCAAGTGGCATCCGTTGAGAGCCATTGTCGGAGCCATGCTGTTTGGCGGAGCCGTGACCCTGCAGCTCCAACTACAAGCACATGGATCTTCCATCTCCCCGTTTTTGCTCAACATGATCCCGTATGTCTTGACACTAAGCGTCTTGTTGATTTGGGGCGGGGCGCGCAGATTTGCAGCACCAGGAGGCCTGGGTCGTGTGTATTCCGGCGAGGAATAGAGCGGGCGAGAAATCATGTCGTTGAGTGCAATCAGCTTGCAGATTTTGGTAGCAGGAGGTGATCAAGGCGGGCGAACTGCGACGAATCATCCACTGGATCGAGTCAAACACTGAACAACCGTGCCTAAGGAGGAAAGATATGAGCGCGAGAAAATCTATAACCCTGGCGATGCTGGTCGCGTTTGCCGTGACTGCGCTAGTCGGAGGGATTGTCGTTGCACAGGAGCCAAGTCTGATCATCGGTCTGCTACTCCCGGGACCGAAGAACGACGCGGGGTACAATCAGACGTTCTACGATGGTGTGTTGGAGGTTGAGGCGAATATTCCAGGTGTCGAGGTCCTCGTCGCTGAATGGGTTACCGATGCGGACGCGGAAAGCACGATGGAGACGATGATCCTGCAGGGAGCGAAGCTGATATTGCCTTGCGGATTTGCGTTCCAGTATCCAGCCCTGGCTGTGTCGCAACGCCATCCAGACGTCGTCTTCATGCATCCAGGCGGCTGGGAGTCCACGCACAATTTCATCAACTTCTTCGCCACGACGCAGCTGGAGTTCTTCCTGATGGGCGTTGCCGCAGGCATGATGACGGAAACCGACAAGATTGGATTCATCGCAGGCATGCCACTGGGCTATATGACAGGTAACGTCAACGGATTCCATCTCGGAGCACGCGCGGTCAATCCTGACGTCGAAACGCATCTGCTTCTGACATTCGCTTGGTATGACCCAACGAAAGAAGTGGCGGCCGTGCAAGCCCTACTTGACCAAGGGTGTGATGTCATCTCTTATCACCTGGATTCGCCGAGTGCTGTCATCCAGGCAGTGGAGGCGGCCGGTGCCTACACGATTGGATTCATGTCAAAGGGTGCGCAAGCATACGCTCCCAATGGCTGGATCACCGGTCTCATTCTCTCGTGGGGCGACTACTTCACCGAGAACGCACAGGCCGTGATCGATGGCACATGGCAAGGGTATCGCTGGGATCGGCAAGGATTTGCTGACGGAATGCTCGAGATCGCTCCGTTTGGCGATGCAGTCCCGGAACGGGTTCAGCAATTCGTGTTGGCCGTGGCCGAAGGCTATAAGGCTGGGCTCATTAACACATTCATGGGTCCGATTAAGGATCAGGCCGGCGTCGTCCGCATTCCCGCCGGCGAGTTCTGGGGCAATGATCTGATGGGTGACTGGGACTTCCTGCTTGAAGGGATGGTCGGTTCACCTCAATAGCAACTCAACCCTTGGGCCATCGTTGCGTTCCCTGCAGCGGTGGCCCACAGTCAAACGACAGCAATTCGACGCGAACAAGTTGAGGGTCCAGAGATGATGCAAGCAGATCAACGAGCGATGATCGCAGGCAGAATGGCTCAAGCGGCACTGGCTGTTGAGCGTTGCGC
>SPBW01000307.1 GCA_004525685.1 Candidatus Atribacteria bacterium | reverse complement strand
TAGGAATGGATCGGTGCCGTAGTATTCGATCTCTTCGAGATCGCTTAGTCCGTCATCGTCCCCATCCCAATCAAGCGCGTTGGTGCCAAGGTGCAGCTCTTCGCCATCGGAGAAGCCGTCGCCATCGGAGTCTGCGTCGCAGATCGAGCAGTAGCCGTCGTCATACAGCTCGCCATCATTCGCGGCTGTGCTGTCTACGCCCGCTCCTGGCACGTCTGCCATGGACAGCATCGAATCCGGCCCATCCTGCAGGCTGTCATCATCCGAATCTCCGTCGTTGACAAATCCATCTGTGCCCCCATTGCATCCAGGAGGGAACTCCTTATCGTCGCGCAGACCGTCGGCATCGGTGTCTGGATTCATCGGATCGGATTGGTCACGCATTTCCTCAAATGGTGCCACACCTACGTGGCTGAGCACCTCTTCGCAGTCCGACAGACAGCTGATGGTCTCTGTTGCCGAATGGCCAAGAAGGATCGGGATCGTCTCTACGTCGCGGTAGGGGAAGAAGTCATTCACACCTTCTGTCCCGCCGCCAGCGTTGTCATCATCACTGTCAGCGTCACGAGGATCGGTTCCGTAGATCATCATCTCTTCTCGATCAGAGAGACCATCGTTGTCGCTGTCCCAGTCCAAGGCATTCAGACCAGCCCACACTTCTGTTCCATCATCCAACCCGTCGCCGTCGGAGTCAGCGTCACAAACGGAGCAGTAGTTATCATCGCGGATCTCTCCGTCATTGCCCGGCACATCGATTCCGGCTTCGGGGACATCATCCGCTGCAAGTGCAGCGTCTTCACCGTCATGCAGCCCATCGTCATCCGAGTCGGAGTTGTTTACGAATCCGTCCACTCCGCCATTACAGCCTGGAGGGAACTCCTTGTCGTCACGCAACCCATCGGCGTCCGTATCGGGGACTGTCGGATCGGATTGGTCACGAATATCTCCGAAAGGACCATCTCCTGCTTGACTGAGCGCCTCTTCGCAATCGGAAAGGCAAACTGTCTTTTCGACGTACTCGTGGCCTGACAGGACAGGCCGATACGGGAAGAAGTTATTGTCGTCACCAGATCCCATGCCCGCGGTATCGTCATCTGTATCCGAGTCATTGGGATTGGTTCCATAGATCATGACCTCTTCGAAATCGGAGAGCCCGTCGTCATCTGAGTCCCAGTCAAGTGCGCTCGTACCGTTCCAGACTTCGGGCCCGTCGGCAATGCCATCGCCGTCGGAGTCGCGATCGCACACGGAGCAGTAGCTGTCATCATGGATCTCGCCATCGTTTCCCGGCATGGTTCCCATACCGGCTTCATCGACATCATCCTCGCCGAGCGCTGCATCTTCCGCATCGTGCAGCCCATCGTCATCGGAGTCGGCGTTGTTGGCATAGCCATCGTTGCCACCATTGCATCCAGGCGGGAATTCGGATTTGTCGTCAAGGCCATCCGCATCCGTATCAGGGTTGGTTGGGCTCGTTCGATTCAGGACGCTCTCGAACGGAGGCAGGCCTGATTGTCCAAACGCCTCCTCGCAATCGGAAAGGCACTTTGCGGTGGTTGGATCTTGCGGATGTCGATCCCAGGCTGGGCGATTCTGGAAGTAATCATTCACGCCTTCGCCGCTCCCGGCGTCATCGCCATCCGTGTCATCATTGAGCGGATCCGTTCCGTAGATGAGGATTTCCTCGCTATCGCTGAGCCCATCATCGTCCGTGTCCCAATCGAACGGATTCGTGTTGAACGAAAGCTCCAAGCCATCGAGAAGACCATCGTCGTCGCTGTCTGGATCGCAGAGGGAACAGATCGAATCATCCTGCAAATCCACGTTGAAGAGCTCATCGTTGTTTCCGACGGCCAGAGCTACGTCGTTTCTTTGGAGATCATCCTCGTCGTAGGGTCGACTGGGAAGGGGGAAGATCGGGCAGTCAATGCCATCAGCCAATCCATCGTCATCGGAATCGGCATCATTGACATAACCATCCACAGTTGATTCGCCACTCGCATTGCAGCCCTCAGCGAACTCAAGGTCATCGGATAGGCCGTCACCGTCGGTGTCTGCCGCCAAGGGATCGGAGTGATCTCT
>SPBW01000104.1 GCA_004525685.1 Candidatus Atribacteria bacterium | reverse complement strand
GAGGTTCTCTCCAATGACATAGGTCACACTATCTACATCAGGCGCTTGGGACTGGGTTCTTCCTATCCAAATACCGTCTTCTGCTGTTGCCTCGTCAATCAACACTTCCACTGTCTTGCCAATCATCGCTTCGTTCTTCTCAAAGACGATCTCTTGCTGCGCCAACATCAGCGCCTCAAGCCTGTCCTCGACGACGTCTGTTGGGATCTGATTGGGGAGGCTGGCTGCTGGCGTATCCGGCTCAGCCGAATAGGCGAAAGCTCCCATGTGATCGAATCGTAGTTCGCGGACGAGTCCAAGCAACTCGTTGAATCGAAAGTCGGTTTCCCCAGGGAATCCGACAATGAAGGTCGTTCTGATCGCGATTCCGAGCACATTCTTGCGAAGCTTCGTGATCAGATTCAGGCAATCCGCTTGAGATACACGTCGCCCCATCCGTCGCAAGATGTTGTCGTTTAGATGCTGAAGAGGCATGTCGACGTAAGCGCACAGTTTTGGATTGTCGACATACTCGGCAATCAGCTGATCTGAGAAATGGGCTGGATGGGTGTAGAGAAGACGAAGCCAGCGGACATCATCGATCGCCGCCAACTCGCGCAGCAGGTGGTGAATTGGGTAGGGCTCTGGAAAGTCCTTCCCGAAAGACGTTGTGTCTTGACCGATGGCAACCAATTCCCGAACGCCGCTACGAACCAGATCTCTGGCCTCAGCAAGGATGGCTTCGGGTGCCCGGCTTCGAAACGGGCCGCGAATCAACGGGATCGTGCAGTAGCTGCATCGGTTATCACAGCCATCTGAGATTCGCAGATAGGCAAGATGTGGGGGAGTAAGCAAGAGGCGAGCGTCGTCTTTTCCCTCAGATACGCGTAGCCCGCAGGCCTCAAGGATTTCTTGATGAGAGTGAAGCCCGAAGAACAGATCGACATCTGGCAAGTCGGACTTCAGGGCCTGAGCGTAACGTTCAGGCAGACAGCCCATCACGATGAGCTTCTTGGCGTTTCCTGTTATTCGGGCATCGCTATACTCAAGGACGGTTTGAATCGATTCATCTCTGGCAGGGCCGATGAATCCGCACGTGTTCACGATGATGATGTCGGCTTCCTCGGCAGGGGCTCCGACAAGTGCTCCTGCAGTAGCCAGTCGCCCCAGCAGTTTCTCGGAATCGACAAGATTCTTTGCACATCCGAGACTAGCCAGGTGAATTCTTGGAGCAGATGTGGATTCAGGTTCCATGTCTCACGCATCCCCTTCCGTAGTTTGTGTGTGAATCATACCATGGTTGCATGCTACGAACAGCCAAGACACGAAAGAGAGACGGACATGTGGACAATCGTCAAGACGCTCGACGAACGGAGGCAACATGACAGTCAAAGAACGAATCCTTGATACACTAAAACGCGAAGAAGACTTCCTCTGTGCGCTGGCGACAGTGGACGCCAAAGGCTGCCCGAATGTCCGATTTACGAAGGGTGTGATCGCTGACGATCTTGTCATTCTGTGTCCGACATTCGTCTCCACACAGAAAGTCCAGGATATTGCCGCCCGTCCAGATATCTCGCTCACGTGTGGGGATACGGACTCCCGCCAACCCGGTTCGTACTTTCAGATCAGCGGGCGCGCCACGATCAGCCAAGAGTCGCTAGATCGAGAGGCCGCATGGACATCGCGTTTGGAGAAATGGTTCGGCGGCACTGAGGATCCCAACTACGCCGTAGTGAGAATCGTACCCACGCGCATTCTCGCCCTCCCTATCGGTGGAGGGCCGGCAGGCGAAATCTGGACAAGCGACCAGTGATCGAGTCTTAGAGCATCTTGATCATGTGGATGTCTTCTGGCTCAAGTTCAAGAAGCTGCGGATGGGGCGTGGCGTTCAGGATGCATCCACGACTCAAATAGAAGCCGACGGCTGAACCAGAGGGCGTTGCCGACACATAGAGCTGTTGAGCTCCCGACTGACGTACTAGCGTCTCGACCTGATCAAACAAGTGGGCGGCGATCCCCTGCCTGCGATACCCATTGCTCACATGCAAGAGCGAAAGCTGCGCCATTGTTTCCGTGAGATGGGGGCGGAATGAAGCGATTCCTGCTAGACGATCTGCGTCGAATGCTCCTAGGATGACGCCGCCGCATGCAAGATCCTCCTCCAACGCGTGAATCATGTAGGGGAATGAGTGTTCAGATCCTTTCTCGAACCAAGGCGGCGCATCCCAGACGACATCCATGCGGATGAGCTTCCCAGACTCCACACGGTATCCGGTTCTGATCTGCTCGGTCCGGTCGATATCGCAAATTAGGGGAATCTCATGGGCCTCTAGCGTTCGGTAGGTGATGGGGTTCATGTGCGTATTCTCATGCAGCAGAAGTCAAAACGTCAACTGCTTGCTGGCGAATCACGAGGTTCATGTGTAGACTATTCCATCATGGAATACCGAGAGATGCGCCCACCCTTACGTGGCTTTCCTGTTGAGTTTGCCGCATTGGGATTTCTCATTGAAGAGCCGATGCATGGATATGCCCTTCGCGCGCGCATCGAAGATGGACTGGGACCTCTCTGGCAAGTGGCGTCTAGCCAGCTGTATCAGGTTCTGCATCGCCTGGAAGAACAGCAATGCGTAAGCAAGTCTGACGAGGCTCCATCTTCAGGCCCTTCCAAGAAGATCTATCGCGCAACAGAAGAAGGGGTGAAAGCATTCTGGGAGTGGGCACAAGAACCCGTCGACACGATGCGAAACGTTCGTGTCGAATTCGCAGCCAAGCTCTATTTCCTTCGACGTTTGAAGCCATCGGCCGTATCCACCCTGATTGATCGACAGCTAGGCGCTCTTGAGGCGATAGAGGATCGCGTGACGTCTGAAGGACGCAAGTCAAGCGATGATCCAGTTTTGAACGAGGCGTGGCTGAAGTTTCAGCAAGCCACGATCACCTGCTTCTATCGATGGCTATCTGCTCATCGAACACGGCTTTCTATGCCCAAGGAGATCGAAGAATGAACCGAATCTGGATTACGCTCGTACTTGCCTGTTGTCTTACTCTTCCCGGAAGCGCTCAATCGGAGATCACCGTTACCGATCAGGCTGGGTACACCGTCACGCTCAAGCAGCCGATTGAGATCATCACAAGTGTCCATGGGATAGCCACATACTACATCTACACCTTGGGTGGCGGCGACCGGCTAGATACGGCCTACTACATTGGGGTGAAGACGCTATCCAGCGCTTCGGATTCCATGCTCCGGTGGGAGCCCCGCCTTCCCGAGCTTCTTGCATACGGCGATCCGAACATCGAGGAAATCGTGGCATCTGGATCTGAGCTTGTCCTTGCCGATGGAGCACAGCATGAAGCAATCGCCGAGCAATTGAGGGAGTTGGGTATTCCCGTCGTCCTGTATCGTGCCGAGACTCCCTCCGAGATGAAAGAAGCGATTGCGCTCACAGGAACACTTCTGGGCCCCAGTGCAGAGGATCGAGCTGCGTCCTTTATTGCTGACTACGAGCGCCTGGTCAATACAGTGTCCTCCGATCTCTCAACACTTGACGAACAGGCGCGCGCGCGCGTTCTGTTCATTGGAACCAGCCTGACGAAGGCTATCAGTGGAGAGATGTATCAGTCTTCTCTGATTGCAGCAGCCGGTGGCATCTGCGTCACAGACGTGCTGTTCGGCTCCTGGAACGAGGTCAATCTTGAGCAGATCCTCTTGTGGAATCCGCAAATCATCATCATCCCACCTTATGGGATGATTCAGCCAGCCGACATCCTCGAGAACCCAGATTGGCAAGTGCTGGATGCCGTCCAATCCGGGCGCGTCTATCGAATGCCTCGCCTCATCGCCCCGATGGACACGCCTGTGCCCGAATCCCTTCTCGGCATTGCATGGATGGCGAAGACCTTCTATCCAGAACGGGTGTCCTTGGATTTGGCTCAGGAGATCGAACGCTTCTACACCGCCTACTACGGATTCGAGCTCACAGACGAAGAGATTGGGATCCTCTCCAGTCCATGAATCAGAGCAGGCGCTACGTAAACTGGCTGCTGCTATTCATTCCCGTAGCTACATTTCTGTTCGCCCTGTTTCTTGGGCGCTACGGCATTCGAGTGTTCGACACAGTCCGCGTTCTGCTAGGGTTGGATGGACCAACGGATGTGTTTCGAGCGCTGATTCTGCGTGTGCGATTACCTCGCGTGCTGGCTGCGGCATGCGTCGGCGCCAATCTGGCTGTTGTCGGTGCAAGCTTTCAGGGTCTGTTTCGAAATCCATTGGTGGATTCCCGCATTCTCGGCGTCAGTTCAGGCGCTGCGTTTGGCGCTGCGTTGGCATTGTTGCTCACCAGCCAAGGGATGCTCATTCAAGCAAGCGCCTTTGCGTTCGCGATGGTTGCGATCGGACTGGTGATGCTTGTCGGGATGCGATTCGGATCCTCCACATTGGTGCTGGTTATTGGAGGGATCTTGGTGGGCGCACTCTTCAACTCACTGCTCGGACTGATCAAGTACGTCGCCGATCCCTTAAGCACATTGCCAGCCATCACGTACTGGCTGCTTGGTAGCCTGAACGCAACCCAATGGTCTGATCTCCCGCCACTTCTGAGCATCACAGGTCTGGGCCTGTCCTTCTTCATGCTGCTTCGCTGGCGTCTCAATCTGCTCACAGTGTCAGACACAGAGGCGATGGCGATGGGCATTCGCGTGCGCCTGCTGCGGACGATCCTCGTCTCTGTGGGGACACTGATGGTCGCCGCCTCTGTTGCCCTTGCGGGCACGATTGGATGGATCGGACTGGTTGTTCCTCACGTCGCTCGGGCTTGGGTAGGGCCTGATCATGGCAGACTCATTCCCGCTTCCGCAGCTCTGGGCGCAACGACGCTCATTCTCCTGGATACCGTTGCCAGAACCGTTCTCCCAAGCGAGATACCGCTCGGCGTTCTCACCGGGCTCATTGGCGTACCCGCCTTCTTCCTTCTGTTTCTTCGCTTTCTGCGAGCGCGAGGAGAGGCACGATGAAGCTTGCTGCCACGGCCGTTGCCTTCGCCTACTCCCCTGAACAGGAAGTTCTACGTTCGGTGTCGCTCTTATTGGGGTCGGGACAGGTGATGTTCATCCTGGGTGCGAATGGCACGGGTAAGACGACGTTGTTGGAATGTCTGTCCGGCCTGCGAGCCATTCTGAGAGGCAGTGTCATGCTTGACAGCGTCGAGATTCACCAGCTATCACCACCGATACGCGCCAGGCACATCGGATTGGTCCCGCAACTGCATGAGCCAGTGTTTGAGTTCACTGTTGAGCAGGCCGTGCTCATGGGGAGAGCCCCGCACTTGGGGTTGTTCGGCCGGCCTGGACCAGCCGACTTCCGCGTTGTTGGAGAAGCCATCGAGAGCGTGGGCATTGCACATTTGAGCACTCGTCCCTACACGAAGATCAGTGGCGGTGAGCGGCAATTGGCGCTCATCGCTCGGGGGCTCGCACAGGGAGCGCGGTGTCTCTTGATGGATGAACCCGTGGCTCACTTGGACCCGCACCATCAACATGAGGTGCTGAGCATCGTCCGCCGCCTAGCTGATCAGGGATTCTCGTTTGCGATTACATCTCATCTGCCCAATCATGCCCTTCTCTATGCAGACTGGGCGATGTTCTTGATCGACGGGATGTCTGAATTGCAGGGACCTCCTGCGACGACAATCACTGAGGAATCTCTGCGAATCGCATATCAGATGGACTTTGAGATCGTCGAAGGACAAAGCGGCACACGCGCTGTTCTCCCGCGAATGCTGAATCGCTAAAGCCCATTGGGCAATCCATTGCACAAAAGCTCAGAGTCCGCCCGCGCCGTTACCAAGATGCGGAGGCTTCTTTGTCCTCGGGCTCAACGACAGAGCGCAACCAACTGCGACTGGAGAGAAGTCCAAATGCAGCGAGGCCTGAGATGACATTGCTTGCAGACATTCCAATCCAAACGCCATCTGATCCCATCTTCAGTATGAACGCGAAGACGTAGGCCAATGGAATTCGAAGAAGCCACAAGCGAGCCACGCCCAGGATCATGGGCGGGACATTGTGCCCCGAGCCGCGATAGACAGACTCTGCTATGAAGAATGCACCCAAGAACGGCATGCCCAGGGCGAATAGCTCCAAGAAGCGGGATCCCGCATGAATGACGGCAGTGTTTCCTGGCATGAACGTCGATACCAACGAAACGCGAATAAGCCACAGAAAGGACGCTTCAAAGATGAGAATGACGAACATGGCCGCCAGGCCCTTGCGCATTAGCTCACGCGCACGATCTTGCAGCCCTGCGCCAAGCGCTTGTCCGATCATTGTAGTCAGTCCGATGCACATACTGTTGGTCACAATGAACATGATCCCGAAGATTCGATCGGCAATCCCGTAACCGGCAAGCGCTGCTTCAGCATTGTCTAGGCGCCCGATGACCCACATTAACACGACGAAACCAAAGGCAACCGTCGATTGCCCGATGCCCGCGGGCAACCCGATCTTCATCGCCTTGGTCATCCATTCCCAGCGTAGACGGAGGGCAGGCCGATCGATACGAAGAAGTCCATTCCCCTTAAGAAACAGAAGAAGAAAGATGATCATGGCTGCCGATTGAGCGATCACAGTCGCGTAGGCAGCTCCCAAGATGCCCATCTGGGGAAACGGCCCCCATCCAAGAATCAGGAAAGGATCGAGCGTCACGTTGATCAGGACGCCCACTATGTTGACGAGCAGAGGGGTAACTGTGTCGCCGGTTGCCGAATAGGCGTGGTAGAAGAGGCCTGGGAACACCATCGTAGGCAGCCCAAGGAAGATCACAGATAAGTAGAGGCTCGCCTCATGAGCCACCTGTGGTTCCTGGATCAACAGCTTCAAGATGACGGGTGCCAAGAAGAAGCCGACGACGCCAAGAATGACGCTGGCAAAGGCCGAGAGCGTGATCAGCTGATTGAATGCAAACCGGGCTTCTTGATGTCTGTTGGCCCCAATATACTGGGCTACGAGAGCGCTCACAGCTGCCCCGCCGAATCCGGCGACAAACGAAATGATGAACCACACAAATGGCCAAGATATCTGGATTCCTGCCATAACCGAGCCTGCTTGATCCGTAGGCAATCGCCCGATCCAGAAGGCATCAGCCAGGTTATAAAGCGTGAATAGCAAGGAGGAAACGACGGCCGGGCCGCCAATCTTCGCCATGGTGCGAAGCGGGCGGCCGGTCAGAATCTCCTCACGATCTGGTATGGGGAAGATACGTTTTCTCATAAGTTCTTTCGTAGGTACGTGTAGACTCGGGTTCGGTTCAACGCTGTCAGGCGATGCGGTTCAAGATTGCGGTGAAGAAACGAAACTATACCACAGAGAGGCACGAAAAACAGGGTGCAAGAGACAATAACGAGGCCGATTGCAGCTCACAGGCGACGTCTCGTCCTCAAGCCGCGAAGGAGTGCGTATTCTTAGATAACCCGAACCGTCGATTGCGCGCGCGTCTGCTGCCAGCGTCATCGATGACGTACAGCGTCACAATGAATGTGCCGGACTGCACATAGGCGTGTGTGTAGGTGCTGTTTGATGAAGGACTCCTGGCCTGGAACGATCCATCGCCGAAATCCCAGGCCACATGGAAGATGTCTCCATCCAGAGGGGTTTGTACAGATAACTCTCCCAGAACAAGCGTTACCACTTCACCGCTAACCTCGCCATTGATTCTCTCAAGAACGACACCCGTTTCACCAGTGTCTTGATCGAAAATCATCCGGGGCTCGGCCCATGCAGTCGCCGCAGCAAGTACCACGATCAGAACAAGAAAGGAGTACTTCTTCATGTCTATCACCTGTCCTTACCACGATGAGAGTATTGGTCCGGGGTGTGAGGTTGAGGCGTCGCTGTGAAGGGTTTCGACCTGGTGATGTGCGTCTTTGTCTGCTAGAGGGGAACACGCCACCCGAAGGTGAAGGTGGGTTGGCCCGTCATCGGCAGGTCGCAGGATAGGGTGAGGGTGAGTTGGTCGGTGATGGGCAGGCTGAGTTCAGCGTCTATCTCTTCTAGGTCGAACAGGGTTGCGTCGCCGAAGAAGAGGGCGAGACTGCCTTCGCCATCCACGCCACAGCACCCGGCGATTGGCCACACGAGCCCGACGAGTGACCGATACGGTGACTTCACCAGCGCCAACACACTGGG
>SPBW01000248.1 GCA_004525685.1 Candidatus Atribacteria bacterium | reverse complement strand
CTACGAGTGGGGAACGCTGACTGCCCAGGGACTCACATTCTCCTCTGACCAGGAGAGTGGATTGAGACGAGCTCTGAAGATGGGATTCCAGGCTAAGGCAAGACGCTGCGTGGAGTGCTTGAACATCCAGATCTTCAAGTAAACGGCAACTCGCGGAATGCTGTGCGAGTTGCTAGGAGGATCAAGCGCAGTCCACTGATTCTCTTGCGGGATGGGCTGCGCGCAAACTGAGTGCTTTGGGGACAGGCACCGTTTTTCGTAACGGTGCCTGTCCCCTTTCATGTCCCCCTTCACGAAGTCCGCAGCGAAGAGGAACGGCCTGGAAAAGTAGCCTGTCCCCTTTTCAATCTGAAGAGACACGAGCAAGCAGATTCTGCCAATTCCTAGTCGCGAACTGCTGGACTTGACCCCGGAGACGCGAAATCCTACGAATGAAGGGCAGACCCCAAAGATGGAATTCAAGAATAAAGGCCTGACCCCGCACCTTTCACGAAGTCCGCAGCGAGGAGGAACGGCCCGGAAGAGTAGCCTGTCCCCTTTTTCGGCTGAGGAGACACGAGCAAGCAGATTCCGTCAATTCCTAGCGTTGGATTGGAAGACTCGCCCCCGGACCCTATTGACATTCCCGAGGGCACGTCTGTGGGGTGTAGTGCTTGGTGGCGCATGCGGAATGGACTTGATCGAGGAGTGTCATGACTGTAGCATGGCATGCGAGGATACCGATGTCAATATGTGAGGATAAGTGTAATGAGCTAACGGATGGGAAGCGGGAAAGCCCGGGCGAAAACACCTCAGTGATATCTCGCATGCTTGCACACTAATCATCGTTAGGAGCAACACCTTGGGAGAACGCGCCTGCTTGGTGAAGTTTGGGAATTCCGATCACATCGAGCGGATGCGCTGCGAGGGGCTGTTGCACATGAATCCCGTGTTGTTCTTCTGGGGGATTGAGGATGACGAACTCAGAGGTGATCAGAACGATTGCGTCGACAGAATTGCGCGGGGTACTGAGGGGAGCCTACGCCTACCGGACGTTGGTGATGCCGCCATCGAGATCACCAACTGGATACTTCGTTTCCCCCCGACTGACGCTAAAGGCATCAACCTCTTCTGCATGTATGCATTGCGCCCGTCATTCGGGACCTTTCCAGTAGACGAGCGCAATCTCAGGTTCGGATCGTCTGCTCTGGTCATCTATGACCCAAGTACGTTCATCAGTAGAGTGAGCGACTACCTGAAGCATGAGCGCATAGGTGGGGAAGCGGACCTTGTGGAGTACGTTGACCAGGAGTACGAAGGCACTGTTGGACCGCTTCGCAAGCTGGTCGCATTCGCATATCAGTCTGAATGGCGACTGGTGTGTTACGGGGGAGATGGTGGCCCGAGGCAGCTTTCGCTTGGGAGCCTGGAAGACATCTCGGTTATCGTACCCAGCGACCAGATCAATGTGCAGATTGAGATGTGCTCCTAACCAGCGCATCCAGCAGACGCGACAAACGCTAGACTGAACGAGGGGGCATCGGCGCGCAGCTGATGCGCAAATACGTTAGAGCGCGACTGAGCTGAGGATGAGGGGGTCGGTACTTCTTCCTTGGTGTTTGCGTGCTTCGCCACTCTTCCTGCGGGATATCCAGAATTCCGTCTCCATCAAGATCAGGCACTGCAGCGAGTCCTCCTGAGACGTTTCTTTGTAGCGGCTGCGCATGTCAAGGCCGGTCTGATGCATACGACCGCGAGCACTGATTCCACGGGAGAGGGCTCACTCATAGTCAGCTTCTCTTGTCACAGCCAACACGCTCTATGAGCTTTGAGACGTCAAGAGACAGGGCTTGCCCCCCGGGGCCGTGAGCCCGAGCTATAGAATTCTGTCTCGCCTGGACACCATCTGCTCAAGTGAGCTCTCATCGAGTGCTACGATTTCAATCTGCTCTTCCTCAAAACGAGCTAGGATCCTCTGCTGGGCTTTCAGACGCGAATTCAGACGTGTAAGCCCGATTAGAGGAAGCCGGGTGAGCCTTTCACGGATTGGCGACACGCTCAGGCCCACCATCACAAACATACTAACCATTGTCACGTTGGCCCCCAACAGCATCACCCAGAGGGGGCTGTCCAAGAGGTATGAGAGAAAGAATGTCATGAAAGACGCTGAAAGCAATACTGACGAAAGCAAGCGAGGCAAGGAAGTACGGAACGCCAATGAGCGGCGAAGAGTCGCGATTTCCTCGTTCACGGCCACGATGTCCCTAGCGTTTTCCTGGCGTGCGACACTACTTCGGATCCCAAGTTTGGAATGGAGAGTACTGCGCCACTCTGCTGTTCTCTCTCGTATTTCGCCCCCAAACAGGTCTTCTGCAACCCGAGAAAGGGCAATTGTAAACAGGTTCGACTTCTGGAAATCAACAGGGCGCGGGGCCAGGTCTTCTTTCTTGGTGTTTGTCTCGCGCTTCGCTAGTCTCCCTGCTGAATATCAGGGATTCCGTCTCCATCAAGATCAGGGACTGCAGCGATTCCCCCCAGAGACGTTTCCTTGTAACGGCTACGCATGTCGAGGCCGGTCTGATGCATGACCTCAAGCGTTACATCGAAGCCGACCCGAGCGGATGCTTCACGGATTACCCAGGTACTCTACAATCTCTTGACCAACGCGATTAAGTATTCGTACGATTCAAGCCGAATTATCGTGGACGGCAATCTTCGGGGTCAGAGCTTCATTCTTCAGATTCTTCTCTCAGTCGCTCCCCGAAGCAGTGCTCCTGAAGGTTGATTTCCTCTGCGGCTCTGCGCCTCTGCGCGAGAAAGGAAGTTGGATGAGGGATGTTCGGGTTTTCTTTCTTGGTGTTTGTGCGCGCTTCGCTATTCTTCTTGCGGGATATCGGGGATTCCGTCTCCATCAAGATCGCGCACTGCAGCGAGTCCTCCAAGCAATCCAACACCCGTTGTTTCAGCGGTGGACGAATCTTGCATTT
>SPBW01000179.1 GCA_004525685.1 Candidatus Atribacteria bacterium | reverse complement strand
GTGAACGTATCATCACCGTAGAAACCATTGTCTGGCACGTATCGAATCGTATTATCGGATACAGAAGAAGCGACACCATTTCCCGCACTGCCGACTACGACCACGCTCAGCTCATCGCCATCAACATCCGAATCGTTCAACAGCACATCAAACTCAATCGCCGTGTTCATCGGCGTGGTGACCTCATCATCCACACACACCGGATCGGAGTTCAGCATGTCGACAGTCACTTCAACAAGAGCTTTCGCGTAAGCACCGAATGGATCCGTGGCTGTGACAGTGAACGAGTCAACGTAATCACTCTCTCCTCGATGGTCACTCAGTGCTCGCTGACGGTCGATGTAGTACATGAGGGTGATGGGATATACGCCAGGGCTACCAGAGACGACGTTATAGTCTACTCGCGCAGGCCGTGCGCCTTCATTGTGGAGGCTGAATGTGAGTGCGTCCCCATCGGGATCAATGAATGTGAGACAACCCACTTCCGTCCAATCGTACTCGAGCACGTGAATGAGCGCGTCATTCGAGAAGTAGGGGATGTCTCGTGTTGCCACTGTCGCAAAACCACCGAGTCTTACCCTTCCCGCTCTGCCGTCGTCTCCTGTTGATGCGACATAAGGCGATTGGTTGACATCAATCGTAGCCGTCAACGTGCTCCGACTCTCAAAGCCATCTGGATCGGTCACTGAGTAGTCGAACACTGCGATGACAGGTGAATCCGGACTCGAAGGCGCTTGTCCTGAGAAGGTCACTGGGCAAGTCAGCGTTACCAAGCTTCCATTGCAGCTGCAAGCAGCGCCAAGCGGCCTGCACTCTCGATTAGCAATAATGCTGCTCCCACAGAGTGATGTGATGCATACATCATTGCTGGAGGACGAGAAGCTGAAACTGTATTTGGAGGCATCGCTTCCCACATCTGGGTCTGTCACAGACAGAATCAGGGAGTCGACATCAGCATACCAGGAAGAGGCCTCCATGTTGCATTGTGTGCTTACTTCAGCAGGATGAGCGGTCGGCGGTGTTCGAACTGTCACAGTGACTGTCGCCTCATTCGACCAATCGGCACCATTATCGGAGGCCTGGTACGCAAACGAATCCTCACCAAAGAATCCAGGCTCGGAGGTATAGACAAACAGAGGCTGTCCACTGCCGGATGGATCTGCGGTGACCTTGACAGTCCCATGCTGAGGCCCCTTCTCTGCAACAACTTGCAGTTTTTTGATTGGGTCCCCATCAAGATCGGTGTCGTTGTCGAGAACACGGCAGATGATTGGGTAGGCGTTTGGATCGCTCTTCTCATCGATCGTCCCATTTCGTTCCAGATCCAGCGCCGTGTTGTAGGTCAGAGGATCAAGGGAGAAGGCGTCGTCGACAGCCGCAGGAGGCGTACTCACTATCTCCAGAGTGTAGGTTCCCTCGTTCACAAAGATGGAAGATCCATTCTCTCCGTGTTCATGGACCAGAAAACCAACCTGATATGAGCCGAGCGGAAGCGATACCTCATCATCCGAACGCGAGTGAATGGTGGATTGGAACATGCCATATGCCCTACAGATGCCATCTTCTCCGCAGACAGGATACAGATCCCCGGTCGTCCACTGGAGCTCACTCGATGTTCGGGAATAGTCAATCTTGAACGAGATCGGATGGCCGTCAGCATCATCATCTATTGCCTCAAAGCGTGCACTGACAACGCACCCCGCCTCACGGAACTGAGCTGTCGTCATTGTCTCCTCGACATCTCTCGCGATTGGAGGCTGTGATCGGGTGAAGATCAGGTTCACTCTCTTCGTATCCACCTTGTGGAAGTACTGTCCTTCTTCAGGTTTCTCGCCGCGAGCAGGCTCAACGCCCGGTTTGAGATCGTAGAGATAAACGACTTCTCTCGGAGTACGGTTTGTGGCAAGGATCTCAGCATCCTCAGGCGAAAGCCCTTCAAACCAGAAGGTGGCATGTCCTGTCTCCTGGTCAATGGCGACGCGCATCCCCTGTTGGAATCGCGTGCCCAAGTCCAGATATACCCAAACGGGATCGCCATCAGGATCTCCTGCAGAGAACGCCCCAGGCACTTGGGTAGTCCCGTCTAGGGAGATCTCAATCGTTGGCATGAAGCTGGGCAGCGGGGCGGTGTTGACTAGATCAGGCACCACTTCTTCGATCTCTTCTTCTGTGGCGTCGCGATCGACACAGCCGCAGTAGGCTGTGAGCCCCTCAAGCTCCGTGTCATTCACCTGAACGGGAGCCATCTTCTCCAGCTCATCGTCGCTCAGTGCCGTCAGATCATCTGCCCGAGGACTTGTGTATGCGGTGATCTCTGCCAATCCCGCCAGGAAGCTCAACGTGAAGCTCGTGTTCCCCGACGCAATATCATAGTTTTCGCGAATCACTGTCCCGCGATTAGAGTTCTGATCCTTCGTGTCGGTTTCTGTGCCACTCTCGGAATCGAGGATCTCTTTTCCTCTAGCAGCGGTGGTTGTTTCCCACGGAGGAAGAACTAGTGGACCCGATGTACGAATGACCCGCCCTCTCGACTCCACCACAGGGACTACCATCAGCCGTTGCGCCTCCCCACAGCAATCCTCGCACTCGATAACATCGACAGTTCCAACAATCGGTCCGCTGCGCTCGATCCCGATGCTGGGAATGAGGAGACCTACCAGCGGGTGGATGCGGTACGAAGTGTTTCGTGCCAGATTGTATGCCTTGAGAAGCGCATTGACGATCGTCTTGGTCGGAATGCTCCACCCACCCCGAGGAGTTGATGGGTTGAGCTTCGTCCCAGCGCTGTTGCAACCTTGGTCCTCACATCGGTAGCCATCTCCGGCAACCACAGGGAACGCAACGAGCGCCACTGCGAACATGCCAATGAGTACCAAGCGCAAGAGCTTCATCATTCCACCTCAATCACACGCAGCACTTGCGGATCGGTGGACGCTATTGACAGGAAGATGCTTCTCCCGTCAATACTGCGGTGGATGAGTTTCGGGCCGCAGACAACGGATCGATACTCGACGATGGGCTCACTCTCGTCATCGCTGGGTAGCGTCACGATGGCCAGCCCGCCGTTGGTGTAGGCGCCTTGGGTGATTGACAAAGCAATCCTTGTCTCGCCATTTTCGCCTGGGATTGCACACATGCCTTCGTAGGGATACACGATACTGTCCGCTGGCCATCGGGGAAGCTGCCAGGAACCATCCAGTGTCCAGTCGCCCTCTTGGGAGACGGAGACCACACTTAGGTACATGGTGAGGTAGGGGAAATCGTCGTGGTACCCGAGGCCCAGCGACGCAAACATAACTTCGTCGATTCCGTCATTGTCTAGATCCTCGGCAATCACATCGAGCGGCGAAAGGTCGTCGAACAGGATGCCGGTGTCATGTACACCATCAGCATCCACCCACAGTAGGTCAGAGGAGTCAAACGTTGATCGGAAGCCGACCAGTCGTTCACCCCAAGGCAGTTGAGCCAGCGTGTACGGCGCGACGTCGTCGCCCCAGGCAATTCGATCGATTTGCTCCAGCGCTCCATTGTTCAGCCCATTCACGCTGATGTGCATGCCGTCGCCAAACAGAAGTTCGTCTCGCCCATCGTTGTTCAGATCCGTCGCAATCAAACGTGGTGCGGGTTCGCCTTGGATGTCGGCAGCCCACATTGCATGCCAGACATCGTCCCCTTCTCGCATCCACCCCGACAGAAAGTCCCAGCCGTACTCATCCGTCGCCCAAAGGATGAGTTCGTCCTCGCCATTGCCATCCAGATCCGCAGGAATCGCAAACTGTAGCATCCCAACTTGTGGCATGTCGACGTCGCCTGTTTCAGTTGGAAGCACCTGAACACCAAACCATCCATCTCCAGTGTCGTAGAGGGTCGCGAGTTCCCCTCCGTAGGTTTCCGTAAGCATCTCGGGTGCTCCGTCTCCGGCGACGTCTACTTCGCCGAGAAGGAAGCCGCCAGATGCCAACTGTGGCGAGCTACCGCCGCGCATGCTCGTGAGGATGCCTACGCGTCCGTAAAACGAGTGCGTCAGTATCTCGCTTGCGCCATCCCCATCTAGATCCTCGCAGCTGCCCCCCATCAGTGTCTCTTGCAGCGGCGTGTAGGCGGCGGAGTAGACACCGGCTTCCAGGAAACTGCTGGTGTCGTTGTACAAGGGCACGATGTGCAACGGCCCGTACGCCCATGAGACGAGATCCTCATCTCCGTCTCCATCGATATCTCCGTGATCCAGCCAGAAGGAGATGGAGTCCAGTTCGTGGTACTCCTCGACGTACTTGTCAGCTTCGCGCCAATAGATGCGGAGAGATACCGCTGAGATTGCGACATCTGTGTCGCCATCTTCGTCGAAGTCGGCGATGGCGATCCCTTTGCC
>SPBW01000042.1 GCA_004525685.1 Candidatus Atribacteria bacterium | reverse complement strand
TTCGTAAAGTGAAGGAGCTGAAGGGATGACCGCACTGACATTGCATGCACCCGTACTGCTCATCGCCTTGCCACTGCTTGGAGCATTCGCCACACCCTTGATTGGCAAGCTCGGCAGAGGAGCGCGGGATACGTTGATTGGATTGATCGTGCTCGCCGTCGCGGGACTGGCCGCCTTGCTCGCAGTCAGCGTGTTCGGAGCGGGCGGTGTTCCGACCGTATACGAGCTTGGAGGTGGAGTCTTCACCTTCCCGCTCTCTGGAGGACAGGTACCGATACGCATCCTGTTCGAGGTGGACGGCATGAGCGCGTTCATGGGGCTCATTACGGCCTTGATCGTGCTAACCGGCGCCTTCTTCAGCTTCTCCTACTGGAAAGAGCGTTCCGGCGGCAATCTGTACTTCAGCTTGTTCCTCATGCTGGCCGCAGGCGTGTTCGGGATGGTGCTCACAGGAGACATGTTCAACTTCTTTGTGTTCCTGGAGATCACCTCCATCGCCGCCGCCGGACTTGTCGGCTTCCGAGTGTGGCTGAAGCAGTCCCAGGAAGCCGGATTCAAGGTCATGGCCATGTACACGCTGTCCGGCTTGTTCGTACTGCTTGCCATCGGCTTACTGTACGGCCAGTACGGGCATCTGAACATTGCCACCCTCGCCCATAGCATCACCGGGAGCCTGACCGACATGGTGGCTCTGGGATTGCTGTTGACGGGATTGGCCATGAAGGCGGGGGCGGTCCCCATGCACATGTGGGCACCCGACGCCTATGGCGAGGCACCGGCTCCGATGTCGGCGGTACTCGTAGCCAATTCCCAAGCCAGCTTGTATGGGCTGTTCCGCGTCCTGTTCACGCTGTTCGGGGCGACGGTCAGTGGGGGCACGCTGGGGTGGATCCTCATCGTGCTGGCGCTACTAACGATCTTCGTCGGCGTGACCATGGCGTTGATCCAGAACGATCTCAAGCGCTTGGTCGCCTACGGCGCCGTGTCCCAAATCGGTTACATGATGCTGGGTGTGGGCGTTGGATTGGCGGTCATCGCCACCAAGCCGGAGTACGGCCTGGTTGCCATGCAGGGAGGCATCTTCCACATGTTGAATGACGCCGCCTGCGTAGGATTGTTGTTCTTCGCATCGGGCGCGATCATCCGCGCTGCCGGGACGCTGGACCTCAATCGGATGGGCGGTCTTGGCCATCGTATGAAGTGGACAAGCATCTTCTTCGCCATCGGTGCGGTCGCGTTGGCAGGCGTACCGCCGTTCAATGGCTTTGCATCCAAGTTCCTCATCTACGAAGCGTCTTTCAAGCTGAGTCCGTTCCTGGCTGTGATTGCGGTTCTGTCGAGCATTCTTCTATTGGCTGTGTTCGTGAAGGCATTCCAAGCAGCGTTCTTGGGTCCCAAATCGAACGCAATGGACCACGTCTCCGACCCCTCGCCAGGCATGATGCTGCCGATGGCGGCGCTGGTGTTGGTCATCATCGTGTTCGGGTTGTTCCCCGGATTCTTTGTCGACCACATTGTGACGCCTGCGGCCAAGGCGCTGTGGCTCGGACGTGACGCGTACATCAACGCGGTACTAGGAGGCTAGCGATGAGTGGATTGACTTCCGGCTTCGGCGCGTGGAATCCCATCGCCTGGGCCTTGCTTTTCGTCGGCATCTTAGTGGTGTCCTTCATCGTGCGTTCCTTCGGCAACAAGGGCTACAAGCGCGGCACCGGGCAAACGAAGGTGTTCTTGTCCGGTAACGACGAGCCCGAAGCTTCGAACGCACTCCACGTACGGGGAGATCACCTGTACTGGGGAATGATCGATGGGCTGTCCGCCTATTACCGGCGTGTGAAGGCTTGGCATACCGGCATCCTTTCGGACTACGCAGCGTGGTTCATCGGGGTGCTCGGATTGGTGTTCGTCATTCTTGTATTGGCTAGGTGAGCGACATGGCACTACCTCGTTCTTTCAAGCGGGCGCTGTGGGTGTTCCACGTAGCCACAGGCTCATGTAATGGTTGTGATATCGAGATCGTGGCCGCTCTCACGCCGCGATACGATGTGGAAAGATTCGGGATCATGCTTACGGGTACGCCCCGTCATGCAGACGTCCTCTTGATCACCGGTCCGGTGACCAAGCCGATGCTGCCACGACTCAAGCGCATCTATGAGCAGACGCCCGATCCCAAAGCGGTCATTGTTGTCGGCGGTTGCGGTTCGACGTCTGGGGTCTTCTATGAGTCCTACAACGTCGTCGGCCCCATCGACGAAGTGATCCCTGTCGATGTCTATGTTCCAGGATGCCCTTCGCGTCCTGAAGCCATCATCGACGGTGTGGTCAAGGCAGTGGCCAAATTGGAAACGTTGGAGAAATCGGGGGTGGGCGGATGAATGTAGAGAACATCTTTACCTCATTCAAGAACGCACTCGGAGTTTCTTATCTTGAAGACCGAACCATTGAGCGTACAGTGGGCGTGATCCATTCCGGTACAGTCTATGACTTGTGGATTACCGTGGATCGCGCATCGTTCCACGATGCCGTCGCTCACCTGTGTTCGGAGTATGTGCCCCATCTGTCGGTCATCTCGGGCGACGATCTTGGCGACAACGTGGCGCTCAACTACCACTTCACTGTGGGTTGGGGCGAACGCTACGGTGAAGTGACATTCACGATTCGAACACTGCTTCCCAAATCGGACTTAACGATCCCTACGATCACCGATTTGCTGGCTGGCGCTCAGACCTCGGAACGCGAGAAGATCGAGTTCTATGGCATCGACGTGGTTGGCATTCCGGATAGCCGAAATCTCTTCTTGCCAGAGGATGCAACAATTCACCCCTGGCGCAAGGATCTTGAGGAAGAGACAGCCAAGGAAGTCAAACGAATGGTGAAATGGGAGGGGCGCAATGAATAACGACTCCATCAACCTGAAGGTGGGACAATGCGCCGCCACCACGTATTCCGTTCCCGTCGGCCCGGTTCACCCGGCGTTGAAGGAACCTATCCGCTTCACTTTCAATCTGGATGGTGAACGGATCGTCGGCGTCGACATCAAACCCGGCTTTGCTCATCGAGGCATCGAGTACATGGGCATGAGGCGCAATCTGATTCAGGCACTCTATCTGTCTGAACGAATTTGTGGTATTTGCTCGATCTCTCATCCTCTGGCGTTCACACAAGCCGTAGAGAATGCCGCCGGCATTGAGGTGCCTCCACGCGCCCAATATATCCGAACGATTATCGGCGAGCTTGAGCGTGTCCACTCCCACCTTCTGTGGGCGGGCGTAGGAGCGCATGAGCTTGGATTCGACACGTTGCTACACTTGACGTGGAACGTTCGAGAAAAATCGATGGACCTCTTGGAAGAACTGACGGGAAACCGCGTCGATTACGCGATCCCCATCTTCAGCGGTGTTCGCAGAGATGTTCCTGCGGAGAAGGCGCATCTCGCGTATGAGGCCCTCGACTACTACAAGGGACTTCTCCAGCAGATGATCGACGCCTTCTTGCACGACAAGTCTGTGGAGATGAGAACACGCAACGTCGGAGCGTTATCCTACGATCTTGCCGTCGATTTGTGCGCAGTCGGACCGACAGCCCGCGCTTCGGGCGTCAAGAAAGACGTACGCCAAGACATGCCGTATCTGGCTTATGCGGATATGGAGGTCAAGGCGATCACGCCTGAAGACTTCGGCACAGAACCACACGGTGACGTGTACGACAACATCATCGTTCGCCTCTTGGAAGTGAAGCAGTCGATCGAGATCATCGAGTTTTGTCTTGAGAATCTGCCTTCGGGCGAACTCATGTCCATTCCCAAGGTTCCTGCACTTCTGGCTACCTTGAAGAAGGCATCAGGAGAGGGATTGGGACGACACGAGGCCCCGCGTGGTGAAGTTATTCACTACGTCAGACTCGAAGAAGGAATCGAAGAGCCGGCAGTCTGGAAAGTCAAGGCTCCCACCTACTCCAATCTGATGGCGTGGGTACCCAAATTCCTCGGAGACGAGATTGCCGACGTGCCGATCATTGCCGCATCCATCGATCCGTGCATGTGCTGCATGGATCGTGTGCATATGGTGGATACGGTTGGGAATGAAACGACGCGGATGAAGGAAGAACTCGTTCGACTCTCACGCGAGAAGACAAGGAGGATCTGCGGATGAGCGCTACATTACTCAACGCCGTCTGGCAGGGCATCATCATCCTCGTCGGCGGCACGTTCCTTGGGATGGTCTACAAGGGTTTGGATCGCAAATTGGCCGCACAGATGCAGGGCCGCATCGGCCCACCGCTACGTCAGCCCTTCTTCGACGTCGTGAAGCTGATGGTCAAGGAGAATATCGTCCCAGATCACGCCGTGGCCTGGCTCTACAATCTCATGCCATTGGTGTCATTGGCTGCTGTTGGGACGCTCTTGTTCTACGTGCCGCTGGGCGGCTTCGAGCCGCTCTTGCATGGCTACGGAGACCTGATCCTTGTGCTTTACCTACTCGCCGTACCCTCCATTGCCATGGTGCTCGGTGGCTTTGCTGCTGGATCGCCCTTTGCCTCCGTTGGTGCACAACGCGAATTGGTGATGATGATGGCTTATGAGTTTCCGCTTGCCATCACGCTCCTATCGCTTGGCTGGTATCTATCGGCTGCGATGCCGGGCGTCCACGTATTCTCACTCTCCGTTCTGGCAGCCAACCCCTTGTGGGGATTGGTGGGGCCGCTGGGATTCATCGGACTACTCTTGTTGTTCTGTGCGTTGATGATCGTTACGCCTGCAGAACTGGCGAAGATTCCGTTTGATATCCCTGAAGCAGAGACCGAGATTGCAGGCGGGATCTTGGCCGAGTACTCGGGGCGCAATATGGCCATGTTCTATCTGGCTGATGCCATCAAGATGGTTGTGATGGGATCACTCACAGTGGCCCTGTTCTTCCCGTACGGATTGTCGGGTTTGTTGGGCGTGGCCGGAGCTTGGGGAAGCGTGATCGACGTCATCTTCTATTTGGTGAAGGTGTTCGTCGTCATCTTCTTCGCGGTCATCGTGGTTCGTGTTGCGTTCGCGCGTCTGAAGATCGGACAAGCCGTTCGGCTGTTCTGGCTACCGATCACAGGCATCTCCCTGTTGGGGATGCTCTTGTTGACGCTCGACCGGATCGTGTAGGAGGCACTCATGATCTTTGGAACGTTGATCAAGCAGTTGTTCAGCAAGCCAGCGACCAATCCGTTTCCTGCACGCTACATGCCAAAGTCGGTCACCGCGCTGTTGGCCAAGGTGGCAGCTGGCAAGGCGACCATCCATCCGCCCGTGCCCGCTCCTGCGGACCTGCGCGGGAAGATTGCCTATGATCGCGAGAAATGCATCGGCTGCCAGCTATGCATTCGCGTGTGTCCGGCAAAGGTGATTGAGTTCTTGCCTGAAAACAAGAAGATCCGCATGTACGTCGCGCGCTGCACATTCTGTGCGCAGTGTGTCGATGCATGCCCTGTTGATGCGTTGGCAACGACGCCCAACTTCTTGCTGGCTGATACGGATCGGTTCTCTAAGAATCTGATTGTAGACTAGGATCACGCTCATAGCGTAGGTTTCTTGGGGGAATTGCCGAGATTCGGCAATTCCCCATTTCTATTGCGTTCTGCGGCTGTGGCCAATCTCCAGTCGATGCAGCCAAAAAGAAACGGAGCTCTGATGAGCTCCGCAATCCATTGGCTCGCATCTTTCTCTGTAGCGCTAGATGACTTCGATAAACGCTCGCTTGCCCACCTGGAGAACGATGGGCGGGTCAAAGGCGATATCCACATCAGGTGATACAGCCTTCTCGTCGTTGATCTTAACGCCGCCTTGTTGAATCAAGCGCTTGGCTTCCCCTCGACTTGATACAAGGCCAGATGCTGACAGCAAGTCAACGATCCAGATCGAGCCGTCGTCTTTGAGCAAGGCACGATCGAGACTTACTTGCTCGATTTCACTTGGCCTCTCGTGGCGAATGTGAATACGATCGAACTCGTCTTCTGACGCCACGGCCTCACTCTCGGAGTGATACATGGTCACCAGCTCTCGCGCTAGCAGGCGTTTGGCATCGCGTGGAGCAAGCGCAGCCACGGAATCGGCATCGACATCTGTCAAGAAGACAAAGTAGTCGTGAATCAGCGCGTCGGGAATGCTCAGCACCTTCCCATACATCTCAGAGGCTGGCTCGTTGAGTCCTACGTAATTGCCCGTCGTTTGACTCATGGCGCGCTCTCCATCGATGCCAAGCAACAGAGGCACGGTCATCACAACTTGCGGTTCTTGCCCATACTCGCGTTGGATGTCACGTCCAACCAGAAGGTTGAACAACTGATCCGCGCCACCAAGCTCAACGTCGGCCTTGATAGCTACTGAGTCGTAGGCCTGCGTCAGCGGATACAGGAACTCAAGCACACTGATGGAACGTCCTTCCGCATACCTTTTGGCAAAATCATCACGTTCCAACATGCGTGCAACGGTGTATTTGGCTGTAAGACTGATGATGTCTGCCAGATCCAATGGCCCCAACCATTCCGAGTTGTAACGCAGCTCTGTTCGGTCAGGATCGAGAATCTTGTAGGCCTGCTCTTGGTAGGTTTCGATATTCTTCTTGATATCGGCTTCGGACATCAGCACGCGCGTGGATGCTCTTCCCGATGGATCGCCAATGCGGCGTGTGAAATCCCCGACAATCAGGACACCTGTGTGTCCCAGATCTTGAAACTGGCGCATCTTGCGTAGTGGCACAGAATGGCCTAGCGTTAGATGGGGCGCCGATGGGTCGATGCCCAGCTTGATGCGCAGAGGCACACCGGTCTTCTCTGATGCCGCCAGCTTGGCAATGAGCTCGTCGCGTGGAACAAGCGTATCCGTGCCGATGCGCAATTGCTCGTCGACGAGTTTCTCGATCCGCTCGTTCATCCTGCTCCCCTAAGTTCGCACGACAGAGACGATGCGATCATCGTCATCCAATTGGATAAGACGCACGCCTCGCGCGTATCGCCTGTAGATGTTGATGTCGCCAGCCATAATCCGAATGACCTTTTGCTCCGTGGTAATGATGAGCTCATCCTGGTCGGAGACGATCCCAATGGATACGAGGTGTCCAGACTCGGCATCCACCTTGATCCCCTGCACACCCTTGCCTCCGCGACCTTGAATTGGGAAATCGTCAAGCGACACGCGCTTGCCGTACCCGCGCTCAGTGACCATCAGGAGCTTTTTCTCCATGGTGATGTCACGATCCAGGCAGGCCATGCCGATGACACTATCGCCACTATCCAGTCGGATGCCAATGACTCCCTTGGACGGGCGCTTGGTGAGCCTCACTTCTTCTTCTCGGAAGCGAATCGACTGCCCTCTCATACTCGCCAGAATCAACTCGCCGCCGCCTTCGCTTGACACGACTTCGATCAAGCGATCTTCATCATCAGCGTTTAGGGCATTGATCCCATTGGCGTAGACATTGGAGTAGTCGGTCAGCAGGTTCTTGTTCACGATTCCGTTGGCCGTCGACATAAGGCACAACATGCCTTCTACGTCCTCAAAACTGCGAAGCGGCAGGATGGATCTCACGAACTCTTCCTGCTCCAACGGAATGAAACTGCGTATGTTCTTCCCAATCGCATCACGATTCAGTGACGGCAGTCGGTGGCCCTGCGTTCGATACACGCGCCGCTGATCACTGAAGAACAGCAGCTGATCTCGTGCGTTCACAAGGCTCGTGAGCACAATGAAGTCATCTTCTTTGGTGCGTTGCCCAATGACACCCTTGCCACCTCGGCCCTGAGATCGGAAATCGATCGCTCGAGGCGCATTAACGTATCCGCGGCTGGTGACACTAACCATCAGATCGTAGTCAGGGATAAGATCGTTGAAGTCGAGGTTGCCATCTTCGTCAGCAATGGCTGTTCTGCGGCCTTCTGTGAACCGTTCCGCCACCTCTCGCAACTCCGACTTGATTGTCTCGTCAAGCATGACATCAGAGCCCAGAATGCGCTTATACTCGGCAATAGCCGTCATCTTCTCTTCATACTCACTATCAATCCTTGCTCGTTCCAGAGTACGAAGCTGCGAAAGCCGCATCTTGAGGATGGCATCAATCTGTTCATCAGACAACGCGAGCTCAGTCTGCAACAGACGCGTTTCAGTCTCTGTGTCGGGGGAAGTTCGGATGATCTCGATGACGCGATCGATTGCATTCAGCGCAATGCGATAGCCCTCAAGAATGTGAGCGCGCTTCTGCGCCACATCGAGTCGGTGCTCAGTGCGCCGACGTACGACTTCTCGCCGAAAGTCAATGAAGCAATTGAGGATTTCCTTGAGTGATAGCGTTCGTGGGTTGCCATCAATGATCACCAGGAAGATGGCAGAAAACGTTCGTTCAAGGGATGTGAACTTGTACAGCTGATTCAACACAACATTCGGATTCGCTGACCGTTTCAGCTCAACGACAATACGCATCCCCTCACGATCCGACTCGTCGCGCAGGTCAGAAATGCCGTCGATCTGTCCTGACTGCACTTTCGCCGCAATCGATTCCACGATCGTTGATTTACGAACTTGATAGGGGATTTCGGAAATGATGATCCTGTCATCGTCGATAGTCGCCTTGGCACGTATAGTCACCTTTCCGGTTCCTGTTCGATACATGTCATCAATACCGGACCGTCCCATGATCACGCCGCCAGTCGGGAAATCAGGGCCTTGGATGTGGCCCATCAGTTCCTTCACAGTGATGAACGGATTGTCCATGACCGCGATAAGGCCATCGACAAGTTCTACCAGATTATGCGGTGGGATCTGAGTCGTCATTCCAACAGAGATACCCCACGCTCCATTCATCAGGAGATTGGGGACCTTCGCTGGCAGTACAACGGGTTCATTCAACGATTCGTCGAAGTTCGGTATCCAATCGACTGTCTTCTCGCCAAGCTCTTCCAGTAGCTCTACAGCGATGTGGGCAAGCCGTGCCTCGGTGTAACGTGTCGCAGCTGCTGGATCGCCATCGATGGAACCGAAGTTGCCTTGTCCGTCTACGAGAGGGTAGCGATACGAGAAGCTCTGAGCCATATTGACCATCGTGTCATAGATGGCCTGATCGCCGTGCGGATGGAACTTACCCATGACCTCGCCGACCACGCGAGCCGATTTGCGATGCGGCTTTCCTGGGCTGACACCCAGCTCTTGCATTCCGTAAAGAATACGTCTCTGCACAGGCTTGAGGCCGTCTCGAACATCGGGGATGGCCCGCCCGCGGATGACGCTCATCGCGTAGTTGATGTACGACTGCTCCATCTCCTCTTCGATGAATGTTCGCTCGATGCGTTCCATGATCCCCCCTCAATGGCTTCTAAGAATACCGGATTCCCGTTCCTGATACAAGGTTTCGCGATTCTGGACGCCCGCGATCTGCGGCAACTCATCCGATCGGCCAACGAGATCCGCATCAAGAACGCTCACAAGCCAAGAAGAGCGGGCACGGTCGCTTCAATCAGCTGCCGTGCCCGCAAGATATCCTTGATCAGTCTATCGCGAGTTACCGCTCTCTGGGACGCGTTTGTTGGAATAACCCGTACAGCCCTATCGTCAAGCCGATGATCGAGGAGACGGCGGCCAGGAAGTTGAGCAAGTACGTCGACGGCATCCACCGCAGCGCCATCCAGAACGTGGTGACAGAGGCGTACAGCATCAGGATCACGCCAAGCACCATCAGACGAGTCGGAGAGAATCTGATCACTTGTATAACCAGCACTCTACCGAGTGCAACACGCCATCGATCGGGTAGAACTCCGGCGGTTCCTCCACATCGCATAGCCCCTTGATGATCTGGGCACATCTCGGATGGAATCGGCATCCCTTGGGAGGGTTCACCAAGTTCGGCGGCTCACCCGGAGGGACATCTCTCAGCCTCTTCGCGTTCTCAGGATCGGGATCCGGGATCGCGGCGAGCAGCGCCACCGTGTACGGATGGAAGTGGTTCTCCAGCAGAGACTCTACAGGAGCCTTCTCGACCGTCTTGGCAGCGTACATGATGAAGATCCGTTCCGCAAAATAGCGAACCGTCGACAAGTCATGCGTAATGTAGATCACGCCGAGATTGTGTTGCTCCTGAATCTTTCGAAGCAACCTGAGGATTTCCACACGCACGGACGCGTCGAGCATGGAGACCGGTTCGTCCGCCGCGATCAGCTTCGGGTTGAGGATCATGCCGCGCGCGATGACGACACGTTGCTGTTGCCCGCCGCTGAGCATGTGCGGGAACTTGTCGATAAAGTCGTCGACTGGAGTCAATCGCACTTCCTCCATCACATCATAGATGCGCTTGGTGTGCTCTTCCTTGCTGCGGATTCCGTGAATCTTCATGGGTTCGGCAAGCAAGTTACGAATCGACATGAAGGGAGGAAGCGCTCCATAAGGATCCTGCTGAATGTATCCAATATCAGAGCGGTACTCGCGCATCTGACGCTTGTTCAGTTTCGAGAGGTGCATCCCTTCGAAGATCACTTCGCCTGACGTCGGCTTGTACAAGCCAAGCACGGTGCGGGCTAGCGTCGTCTTCCCAGATCCGGATTCTCCAACGAGAGCGAGGGCCTCGCCCTTGGGAAGGGTGAAGCTCACGCCATCCACTGCCTTGACGTAGCCAGCGCGGGCGAACACGAATTTTCGCAACTCAAACCACTGCCGAAGATCCCTGACCTCCAGCAATGAACTGTTCTCGGTTTCCAGCGGTTTTGTCTGCATAGTCATCCTTTACTTGTACAGCCAGCACTTGACGTGCCGGCCGCCCTCCAGAGAGAAAAGCGGGGGTTCTTGACTGCACATTTCGAACCGCTTTTCACAACGGACTGCGAAGCGACAGCCCTCAGGTGGGTTGATCAACGTGGGTGGCTGGCCAGGAATGAACTCAAGTTCCTTCTTCACTTTCAGCGTCGGCACACTTGCCATCAGCTTCTGTGAGTACGGGTGGAATGGGTTCAGGAAGAACTGCTCCGCTGTTGAGGCCTCCACGATATGACCGGCGTACATCACGACGCCTCGATCAACCAGCTCACTCGTGGTCGACACGTCGTGCGTGATGAAGATGAAGCTCTGCTGAAGATCTCGTTTGATGCTCTTGAGAACGTTCATGATGTTCGCTTGGGTAAGCATGTCAAGAGCGGATGTCGGTTCATCGAGGATAACAAGGTCCGGCTTGGTGATTAAGGCCATGGCGATGATCGCCCGCTGCCTCATCCCGCCGGACAGCTCAAATGAGTACCGGTCTAGAAAATCCGCAGGAACACCAACCATTCGAAAGACTTCGGCGGCTTGCGCCAACGCCTGCTTCTTGGGGATTCCCTTGTGGACGATAAGCGGCTCACACACCTGGTCTCCGACCTTCAGGACCGGGTTGAGAGCATTCATGGCCGCCTGCGCAACCATGGACATCTGCTGCCAGCGAACCTGCGTTCGAAAACGCTCGTCAGATAGCTTCATGATGTCGGTACCCAGAAGCGTCACTTCACCCGTGTACCTGTCCACGTTCCGAGGAAGCAGACGAAGAAGCGCGCGGATGAACGACGTTTTGCCGCAGCCGGATTCGCCGATCACGGCGACCGCTTCGTCTCGATTCATGTCGAGGTCTACGTTGTCGACCGCCTGGACCGTCCCTTTGGTCGTGCGAAAATAGAGATGTAGATTTCGTACTTCAAGCAGTTTCTCAGCCATTCTTGTCTATGTCTCCCTTAGTCGCGGGTTGAAGATGCGGTCCAGCGCGAAACCGAGCATGGCAAACGCCAAGCCGGTCACAAGCAACATGAACGCGGGCTCAAGAACCCAGTAGTAGTCGCCTCGGAAGAGCGCCCCCTGCGTATTGGCATTGTTGAGGATCTTACCCCAGGTTGGCAGTGAGACGTCGCCAACGCCCAGGAACGCAAGTGCCGCTTCAAGGAAGACATAGCCAGGCGTTCCCGTGACAAAGGCCGGAATCAGGATTGGTGCAACCTTGGGAATCATGTAACGGAAGATGATCCTGAATCCGCCAGCACCGTACGCGCGCGCCGCTTCGATGTACGGGGAGTTCTTCACTTGCAGGAACAACGCCCGGTACGTCTTGATGGCCACACTGAAAATGCTGAGGACAACCACGACGCCAAGGATTGTGATGATGTTTGGCGTATAGAAGATGCCCAACATGACCAGGATCGGCAGCAAGGGCAGCAGCACGTTCACTTCAGTGATTCGCTGGATGAGCGCATCGACCCAGCCGCCGAACCAGACACCGATGGCAGCAATGATGAATGTGAGTACGGTTGTGCCGACAGCCGCCAACAGACCGAACATGAGTGCGATCGGCGTTCCCCAGAGGAGGCCGACGATCAAGCCTCGCCGCAGATGGTCGGTTCCCGCGATACCTGAGACTTCGCCATACACAACGAGCTTGACATCCAGCGTGCTATCCGCCTCAAACGTCTTGCTCAGCACGCGCAGCGTGTAGGTCCCGCGCTGCGGGGTTGCCGTCTCGAAACGCAGATCTCGCATCACGTCGCCAGGGTTCGAGAAGAGTCCCAGAATCGTCGCTTGCGCACCAATCTGACGCGCCAGCGCGCCGTCGGAGGATAGTACGTGCCGACGTTTATCCATGACCGAATCATGGATGATGAATTCGCGTCCGTCTGGCGTGATCCACGTAATTCTTCCCAGAGGAGCCGATGCCTGGTAGGTGGCGTAAAAAGTGAGCGCCAGCTCCGAGGGATGGATGTAGTACGGGAAGTCGAACGTGGTTTCCGTAATCGTCTGTTTCGCAATGCCGGCGCTTCCGAGTGGCTCGACAGACAAGGGCTCGACGTCTTCGGTCGAAGCGATGATGGTCTCGGGCAGCTTGTCTTCTGCGCTGCGGAACCAGTTAGTCCAGATGGGGTCAGCCCGTTTCGGAGTGTCCTCCCACGCTTGCGTAGATGTCTGCCACAACCGTTTGGCTTCCGACAGAGGGATCGCGATCATTGTCGCAATGCTTCCGCCAACCAAGATGGTAATGATGACCAGCGCGATGATGGCGGTGGGGTACTTCCTCAGAACCGAGAAAATCCGCTTTATCCTTTTCACTGCGCACCTTCCTTGCCGAGCTTCACGCGCGGATCGATGAGCGCATAGACGATGTCCAAGAAGAACACCGTGAACGCCAACAGATAGGCAAAGACCACGACGGTTCCCACGATGACCGGCGTATCGAAGGCTTGGATGGCCGCGAAGTAGAGTCTCCCAAGTCCGGGCCAGTTGAACACGGTCTCGGTGACGATCGCGCCTTGCCACGATCCGATGAGCAAGAAAGTAAAGGCCGTGATGACTGCAGGAAGGGTCGGACGCAGGATATAGCGACGCTCAAGCGCCTTGTTACGCAATCCCTTCGCCTTCGCCAATTCCACATAGTCCTCTTGCGAGTGGATCAAAAAGAACGTTCGCCACGTGTACATGGCCAGGAAGATTTGTGAAATGACCCACGCCGTCAGAGGAAGAATCATATGGTACGCGACGGTTAGGGCATACATCAGCTTTGTCTCGGGGATAGACGATCCAAGCATTCCGCCGAACGGGAGGATCTTCCAAATCGAGGCGAATAGCAGAATCAGGAAGAGACCGTAGAACCATGCCGGCGCAGTCGATGTGGGCGCCATGGCGACAACAAAGCGATCGATTGCACTTCCATACCGACGGGATAAGAAAAGCGCTCCCCCGAGCGCCAGGAAGAAGACAACCAGAGATCCTGTCGTAAACAGAACCATCGTTATGGGCAAACGCTCAAGAATGATCGCGCTGACTTCCTTGGAACCCGAGTCGCTCGAAATGGATTGCGCCCGGCCCAGATTGAACGTGAGCGCACCAACAAGATGCTGTAGGCTGCGGATCATGAACGGACTGTTCATTCCGCGGGCGGCCAGCTGCATATTGACTCTGTCCTCAATCCACTGCTGGCGATCCTCGCGACTCATCAATGCGACAGATTGGTTATTCGCCGCTTGGTTGCCAACCTGCTCCCTGATGCCGCCTTCGATGATGACGTCAACAAAGCCCCCCATGTTGGCAATCAGAATGGTGAGGTAGATGCCGATAGCCATCGTGCAGAACAGCGTCGCGATTCGAACCGAAGTGTATTTGGCAAACCGCTTGAAGGAACTCCAGCCCGGATGCTTTCGCTTCAACTGCGGAAGCGGGGAACCCTCCGATCCCTCTGCAGGCTTCTCTCCTGGTATCGTTTTGACCACTGTGTTCTCCCTTAGCTCCACGACTTAAATCAACAAATAGGGTCGCAGAGGAGCTCTTCTGCGACCCTGCAAAACCTTCTCAATTCACCCGTTGCGGGTTGGCCTACGTCCTACTGACCCTTGCTCCTGCCGCACGGGGAACGCACTCCA
>SPBW01000067.1 GCA_004525685.1 Candidatus Atribacteria bacterium | reverse complement strand
GTCCGGCCGAAGGAATGGACACATGTCACAGAAACCGCCGGGGCGTTGAGGGGCAAGAACCCGGATGTGGTCTTGACTTGTCGTTTTCGGGTAGCTATGATGGCGCGTGAATCAATCATGAACGCAAGAAAAGCATTGTATAGACCACTTCTCATCTACATTACCAAGCCCCTCTAGGGGCAGCCCAACCTTCATTTCTTTGTTGACTACGTTGATATTTGAGAATGTCTGCTGTGTTGGATGCAAGGAGATTGCGATGAAACGGTACGATAAACTGACCCGGAACCCGGCCGAGAGGGAGGGCGAAGTCCTCAAGTTCTGGTCGAAGAACGAGACCTTCGGCAAGAGCCTGTCGATACGAGAAGGCTCGCCTCGATTCGTGTTCTTCGAAGGTCCTCCCACAGTCAATGGCTGGCCTCATCTTGGGCATATGATGCCGCGGGTGTACAAGGATCTCTTCCCACGCTACAAGACGATGAAGGGATTCTACGTCGGGCGCAAAGCTGGATGGGACACCCATGGCTTGCCTGTTGAACTCGAAGTAGAGAAAGAGATCGGTGTCAACAGCAAGCCTGAGATTGAATCCTACGGTGTCGAGAAGTTCGTCGAAAAATGCAAGGAGTCAACCCGCAAGTATCAGGGTGAGTGGGAACGCATCATTATGAGAATGGGGTTCTGGATCGACCTGGATGATCCCTATCTTACCTATACCGACAACTACATCGAGACGTTGTGGTGGGAACTGAAGTCCATGTTCGACCGCGACTTGCTCTATCAGGGGCACAAGACATTGCCCTATTGCCCCCGTTGCGGAACGGGTCTCTCTTCTCATGAAGTGGCTCAAGGCTACAAGACGGTTGAGGATCTGACCGTCACATTGCGGCTTCCTGTCGTAGATGATACGGATTCCGCCTACAAAGCGGATCCGAACGTGAAGACGTCTGTGCTGACATGGACGACAACACCATGGACGCTGCCCGCGAATGTTGCGGCAGCCGTCTCAGCCGATGAGCTTTATGTAGAAGTACAGCAACAGGACGAGCGCGTGATCGTTGCCAAGCTGTTGGCGGATAAGGTGCTCCGTGGAGATCAAGTTGTGCTTCGGGAATTCCCTGGCAGCGCGTTGATCGGGCTGAAATACGAGCCACCGTACCAGCTGACGGATGATGACAAAGCCCATCGCATCTATGCTGCCGATTTTGTCAATATGCAGGATGGAACCGGCGTAGTACACATTGCGTGTGCTTTTGGCGAGGATGACTATCTTCTCGGTCAGGAATTGGGGCTGCCTTTTGTTCAGCCAGTTGATCTGATGGGGCGATTCACCGACATGTTCCCCCTGGCAGAAGGCGAGTTTGTGAAGGATGCTGATGCTCGCATTATCGAAGATCTGAAGGACAGTCAACGTCTCTACCGGTCCACCCCTCACGAACATGAGTACCCATTCTGCTGGCGTTGCGATACGCCACTGTTGTACTACGCGATGGACTCCTGGTATGTAAGATCGACGGCGGTGAAGGAGCAACTCATCGCTAACAACGCCAAGATCAATTGGGTTCCTGCTCACGTGGGAGAGGGGCGACTGGGAAGCTTCCTAGCCAATGTGAGAGATTGGGCTCTGAGCCGGGACCGCTACTGGGGAACGCCGCTTAACCTATGGACGTGCGAAGGCTGTGGAAAGGTTACGTGTGTTGGCTCTCGGGCGGAGCTTGTCAAGCTTGCCAAGGATCCGCAGCTCGCACGATCTGTGGAACTGCATCGGCCCTACGTCGATCGTGTGGAGCTCAAGTGCCCCGACTGCGGCGAAACGGCACGCCGAGTTGCCTACGTCATCGACACGTGGTTTGACGCAGGCAGTATGCACATAGCCCAGTGGCACTACCCATTTGAGAATCAGGATCGCTTCAAGCGCAACTTCCCAGCAGACTTCATCTCCGAGGGAATCGACCAAACACGCGGATGGTTCTACACCCTCCTGGTGACCAGCACGATCATTCACGGTCAGCCTCCGTTCCTCAACTGTGTTGTTACGGGACACGGACTGGATGAGGAAGGCTTGAAGATGAGCAAGAGCAAAGGCAATGTTCTTGACCCATGGCAGGTCATTGAGCAGTACGGGGCTGATGCCATCCGATGGTCATTCTTCTCTCAGAGTGCGCCTGTCAAGTCCAAGCGCTTGTCAACGACGGCCGTGGGTGAGTCGCTCTACAAGTTCTTGGACACCATCCGCAATACGTACGACTTCTTTGCGCTCTATGCATCGATCGACGGATTCGATCCCCAGATTCATCACGCTGACGAGACCGCTCGGTCTGTGCTGGATCGGTGGATCCTGTCGCGGCTAGCTTCGACGACGCAGACAGTGACAGCTTCACTGGATGCCTATGACGTGATTGGATCGACGTCTGCCATCGAGGCGCTCATATCCGATCTATCGAATTGGTACGTGCGGTTGTCTCGACGGCGCTTCTGGAGAGGCGGCATGGGACCCGACAAGATCGCTGCGTATGCAACGCTACGAGATGTTCTTGTCGAGATCTCCAAGCTGCTTGCTCCCTTTGTCCCGTTCGTCACTGAGGCCGTGTATCGATTGCTTCGAACCTCCGATTGTGAGGAGTCGGTTCACTTGTGTGCCTATCCCGAAGCCTCGGCTGATCAGATCGACGAGAAACTGGAGCGAGACATGGTTCGCGTCCGCCAGATTGTTGCCTTGGGACACCAAGCACGAAATCAGGCGCAGATCAAGGTGCGACAGCCGTTGTCACGGGCTGTGGTGGAGACAGATGCGGCGGATGCGATGACTGACGAGTTGGTTGCGCTCATTCGAATCGAGCTGAATGTCGAGACAGTTGAGACGTTCTCTTCATTCGATGAACTGTCTGAGGAGACCCCCGTTCCCAACTTCCGAACACTCGGACCGCGGCTGGGTCCGCTGGGCAGCAAGGCGGGCGCATGGATTCGGGAACAAGAAGCCGCTGATTTGCGGCTGCGATCTGAGGCAGGCTCGTTCTCTATCGAGTTGGATGGCGCTGCGGTCACACTTGAACCCGAGGACATCATCTATGAGAAGACGTTGCCTGCACACTTGGTGATATCTGAAGAAGCTGGCCATCGAGTCCTGCTTGATACGACGCTAGATGATCGGTTGCGTACCAAAGGGATCGTGCGCGAATTGACGCATCGCATCCAGATGGCGCGCAAGAATGCAGAGTACGAGGTAACGGATCGAATCGCCATGACCTATCAAGCAGATGGGGCGCTTGGGGCGCTTGTTAGGGCGAATCGAGACGAGATTGCTGAGGAGATTCTGGCAGTATCCGTGGAAGAGAAGGCCTCCTCGCCGGGCGAGTATAGAGAGACGATCGAATTCGATGGGATGACGATCACCGTCGCATTGACCAGGACAACAAAGGGCAACGCGACGGAGGAGGAATGATGTCTACTGCAATCTTGGGGCTGCAATGGGGTGATGAAGGCAAGGGCAAGATTACACACTTGTTGGCCAAAGAGGCTGACATGGTCGTTCGTTTCAATGGCGGCCCCAACGCGGGGCATACCGTCATAGATCGAGGCGTGAAATTCGGCACTCACCTCATTCCTGCCGGCGCATTCTATCCCGGCACCCTTTCGGTGCTAAGCAGCGGCATGGTCATTAACTTCGCAGTGCTGCGAGAGGAATGGGCCTTGCTATCCGAGCATCTTGGATGGCAGCCCCAATTGCTCATTGCTGAGAATGCTCACATCATCATGCCCTACCATCGACAGCTGGAAGAACTTGAAGGAAGTGGCAAGCATTTTGGTACGACGCGTCGGGGAATCGCCCCGACATACAGCGACAAGACGGCCAAGCTAGGAATCCGCGTTGGCGACTTGCTGTACCCAGACGTCGCACTCCAGCGACTTGAGTTGAAGCTGAGTTTCCTGAAGAGGGATTGGCCGGATGCGCCAGAGATTCAGAATCTTGATGCCCGTTCGTTGCTTGAAGAGCAACTGACGACTGCCGAGCCATTGCTGCCGTTCATTGGTGACGCCACTGAGGCGATCGGCCTTGCCATGGCAGCAGGCAAGAACGTGATGTTTGAGGGGGCTCAAGGCGCACTGCTGGATGTGGATCACGGGTCGTATCCGTTTGTCACCTCGTCATCGACGACGTTTGCCGGACTCGGCAATTCTATTGGCATACCCAATCCTCAGGTCGACCGTCGGCTGGGTGTGTTCAAGGCCTACATGACGCGGGTGGGCGCAGGTCCCTTCCCTACGATCGTGTCTGGCGCATTGGAAGAGCGTCTGCGGACGACGGGCGGCGAATTCGGCGTGACCACGGGCAGGCCCCGCGAGTGTGGCTGGCTCGATCTTGTGGCGCTTCGATATGCTGCGTCGCTGAATGGTTGCAGCGGATTGGCGATCACGAAGCTCGATGTATTGTCTGGATTTGACGAGATTAAGGTCTGCCAATCCTATCGATTGAATGGTCAGTCGACAGACAAGTTCCCCCTCTCAGCTGAGGTGCTGGAACGATGTGAGCCCGAGTATGAAACTGTGGCTGGTTGGAGCGAGAAGATTTCGCAGATCCGAGACGAAGCCGAATTGCCGAAGAGCTTGATGGCATTCATTGAGTTGATTGAGAGCGTTGTAAAGGTGCCTATCGAGGTCATTTCTGTTGGGCCTGAACCTGAAGCAACGATGATGCGTGTTTGATTGATCTTTGAAACGGGGAATCTGCGCAGATATAATCGCAATCCTGTTGAGAACTTGTTAAGGAGCGGTGAGATGCAACGGACGTTTGTGGCGAAGAATGAAGAGATGGGTAAGAGTTGGGATCGTGATTGGTATGTCGTAAATGCAGATGGCAAACGCCTAGGGCGATTGGCGACCGAGATTGCCACCATCTTGCAGGGCAAGCACAAGCCCATCTACACGCCCCACGTCGATACCGGAGACTATGTCATCGTGATCAATGCTGAGCGGGTCGAGCTGACTGGCGACAAGTGGGACAAGAAGCTCTATCAGCGCCATAGCGGCTACATGGGTGGACTGAAGGAAATGACCTATCGCCGATTGGTCGCGCGTCGACCGACGCTTCCGATGAAGGAAGCTGTTCGACGAATGCTTCCCAAGAGCAAGTTGGGCAAAAGCATGCTTCGCAAGCTCAAGCTCTATGAAGGCCCGACACATCCACATGGAGCTCAAAGCCCCAAGGATCTGGATATCGACGCATAGCGCAACGGTACTTTACGAGGAATGAACACACTCTCAGCATGCGACCTCCCACGGGAGGTCGTTTTTTTTTGCCTCTGCTTAGGTTAGGCGCACATGGTTTGGTATTGGAGTACGAAAAAAGGCGTTCTAATGAGCGATTTCGCTTGCGCCCCCAACCCCGCCGAGTGGTAGAGGACATTTGTCCAGACCCCTCTAGACAAAGTCGGGAGAGGGCCTCGACAGCCTTCCTATCGAGAAGGATTCCTATTGAGCTAGACTCCTGCACAGCGAAAGGAATCAACGGGTGGTGGGGAGAAGTATGTTGAAGCGAAGATATCGATGTGCACCGTACGCGATCGTTGGCTTGATTGTCTTACTCGCGACGGTGACCTGCTTCGGACAAGGGCAGAAGTTGGCTGTGTTTGTTCAGTCAGCAGCCGCTGTCCCGACAGCAGATCTTGAGGTGGTCAAGAACTATGCATCCCAGCGGTGCTCGGTTATCACTGGGGCGAACGTTTGTTCGCAAGGCGAGCTGATGCATGCTCAGCGACTCACAAGTACGTACATTGGCAATAGCATTACTGTAGAGGGGATGCGACAATTGGCTTCGACGTTGAACGCCGATCACCTTGTCATTCTACGAATCGTGCGCTGGGAGAAGAAGATCACCTTCAAAGCAGAGCGCTCGTTGCTCTTGCTTGCAGCAACATCGTTCTTGGATACATCACTTCAAATTCTCATCAGCCCGCTGGGGCTGTTTCTGGGTATTGAGAAGGAAGCAACTGTGGCAATCTTTGCTACGGTATTCAGTCCGCAGGGAGATGTCGAGTTCACAACAACGGCCACATATGAGGATCGTCCGTTGTTCTCACTGCTGACGGCGGACCCTGTGGAGGCAGCTAAAGGGGCCATCGACATGGCCCTCTATCAGCTTGCCGTAGCACTATGACACATGGAAACGCAGAACCATTGTTGAAAGGAGGCATCGACAGCGTAATCGGTGTTACAGACTTGCAGGCCACGAATCTGCTAGAGTCTGGATGGATTGCTGCTTTTGATTGCATACAAAAAGATGAGACAGCCAACAAAGGAGGTTGCTAATGAAGGTGCATAAGGTCCTTTATGGCCTTTTCTTCCTTCTGGCAGTGGTCGTTCTCCTCCTTCCGTTAGCGGGTGTAGCGCAGGGAGACGGCTTCTATACTGTTAGTCAGGGGGAAACGCGTGTACCAATCACGCCACTAGGAAATCCAGGCACTGCCTTGAGTTTCTATGCGATGGCGAACACGCGATCCAACACAGGTTTTGAAGAAGCAAACACGGCGGTGATGTTCCTGTATCGTAATACAGTGGGCGGAGACCTTTCCGTGTTCGTGCTTCTAGGCGGCGGTGCCGGTACTGCAGGCGCGGCAACAATGACGCTCTCGGGCGTTCCTGCAGGTGCCGACTGGATCGTCCAAGATGATGCGGCTGATTTCCGTGACACGTGGGCATTGACCCCGCCGACCGGAAACATCTCATGGACTTGGGATGTTGCTAAGGGCGATGGAATGGTCCTTGGTCCACTCGGCATCGACTTTGCATTGACGCTGTTCCCGCAATTTACAGCAGGAATCACGAAGGTGAAGTTTCTGTCTGGAAGCATTGTGGGGCCGACGGAGATCGCACTCAACTTGATTGATCCCATCATTATTGGGGCAGCGCAGAATGAGCCGCCCTCTGTGGCGTTCTTCGTTTCTCCGACGGATCCTCGCATCAATGAGCCGATTACGCTCGATGCGTCTGGGAGTTTTGATCCAGACGGACGCATTGCGATGTACGAGTGGGACTTCAATGGTGACGGACTCTACGATCAAGCGACGACGGATCCTGTCGTGACGACGACGTTCACAACCGAAGGATTCAAGACCATCTCAGTCCGAGCCACGGACGACGAAGGGGCAACGGATCGCGCATCGGTTTCCATCGATGTGTCCAGCCTTGCCGTGACCGTTACGAGAACGATCTCGACGGTTCAAGCGTTGCCAGGCAGCACATTCCTGGTTGTCGTTCGCATCGAGCCTCAGATGGACTTGGCTGGTGTAGGACTGAGCGAGAACCTTCCGATTGGTTGGACCATCAAGCCTCTGGAGAACGCAGGTGCGGCATTCAAGCGCTCGACGGCCCAGTGGGTGTTCGTTGATCAGATTCGCGCCAACACGACTAAGGTCATTACCTATGAAGTGACTGTGCCAGAGTCGCATCAATTGATTGCGACGACGCTGCCGGTCTGCTTCACCATCACCGGAATCCTGCAGTCGATGGCTCCGTCGTTCGACCTGCCTGTGGAAGGCGATGCGAAGATCGAGATCACCGATGCCTTGAACCTGAAGACGGCGATTGCCCATCTGGTTCCCCGCATTGGCTACGACTCTGACGATTACATTGATCTTCGGTTGTCGCAGAAGATCGATCCGCTGCAATTGAGCCGAGCCATTGAGATCTGGAACTACGATGAATCGGTTCCATGGACGCAAGGCGCTATGATTGACCTTGTGATGATGAAGGAGCTGTCGGCCTACGCCTACACGTGTACGCCGGTCGATCTGCCGCTTCCGCTCGTTCCACGCGCCAAGATTACGGCCGTAAGAACAATCTCGACGCCCGTTCCGTGCAACAACATCCTGTTGAACTACTACGGACCAGGTGGAGACAAAGCTGGAAGTACCTTCACGGTCAAGGTTGAGATCTGGGCTGACCAGGATCTCTATGGCGTCGGATTGGAAGAGGATCTTCCCACGGGTTGGAAAGTCATTCCGATCGACAATGGCGGCTTTACGTACAAGCCGTCGAAGACTGAATGGATGTTCCCGAGCAAGGTGCCTGCCGGTGCGATGAAAACCATCATCTACCAGGTTGAAGTGCCTCAATCGTCAGCGATGCAGCTCGCAGCATCCGATCCTTGCTACGCCAGCAGTAACGACCTCTACGGGTTGGTCGATTCAGCGCTGCCGTGCATGGAAGTCATGGTGACAGGAGATAGTGGGGTTGATGTAAGTGACTGCGTATCGGTCCTAGTAGCCATCTCTCGATGGGACGTACAGAATGACGTACTCGACATTACTCTGTCGGACAAGATCTCATTCCAACAAGTCCAGCGAGCGATTGCCTTCTGGTTGGAGGACGAGGTCGTCCCGCGCACGTGTGGCCAGACTGTTGGCTACCACATGCTCAAGGAGATCATCGCCTACTGGCTGACCAATACGAATATCTGTGATCCGCTGCCCATCATTCCAGATGGTCCCTGCGATCCGGATACATCGACCTGCGACGGATAATGGCAACGCTTTAGTAGCGAAGCCCGTCTAGGGAGATGATACGTATGAGAACGACCAACAATGCGGCGAGGGCGGGGTCCCTCGCCGCCCTCCTTTTGATTCTTGTCTTGGCGCTTTCGTTCAGTGCCCTGGCAGGAGAGAGAATTCGAATCGAGCAAACGCTGGAATGGGCTGAACTTGAAGAGGGGCTCACGGGGCTCCCCGAGAAAGTCGATCTGGACCTGCTGTTGCGCGGACTAGGACCTGTTGAAGGGTTCCCCATCGACTGCATGCTGATCATTGATACGTCGGCAACCGCCGACTTGTCGTCGGCCAAGTCATTTGCCTTCGACCTGATCGACCAATTCGAAGCAGGAGATCGCATCGGACTGGTCTCGTATGCGTCCAGTGCGCATCTCGACGTTCCCTTGACTGGGAATCGCATTGCCCTCAAGACGGCAATCGGTGATCTGCGCAATGATGGGAAGTCGGCATTGGGCGATGCCATGCAGATTGCGCGCCGCGAGCTCACACTGGTTGGGCGCGAAGACGCCATTCTAGTGGAGATCCTACTGTCCGATGGACAAAGCAACACCGGGATTGAGCCTGCTGTCGAAGGAGAAATCGCCGCCGACTCAGGCATTCGCATCATCTCGGTCGGCATCGGCGCATTGATTAATCGAAATCTACTTGAGGCATTTGCTGATGATACGGATGGCTTGTACTTCTCGCGTCCTACCGAGGCTGCGCTGATCGACATCGCGGAGCATCTCGACATTGACATTGTGGCCTCGGATGTGAGGATCGAGAAGGAACTGCCAAAAGGGTTGCGCCTGATCTCATCCAAGCCGAGTGCCTACCGAGTTGACATCGACTCGAACGGCATTACGTCGGCTGTATGGCGCGTGGCAGATCTACTCATCGACCAAGAGATTGCGATCACCCTGGAAATCGAGGCGACTGAAGTCGGTGCTTGGGCCGATGATCTGGACTTGCTTGTCACCTACACGGATTTCCGTGGTGTTGAAGGCTCCCAAGTCTTCCCGCCGCCGAATTGGCCGCCCATCGCGCTCTTTGAGTACGAGCCGGTGGCGCCGACGACGTCCGAGATTATCTCGTTCACCGACACATCGGAGGACACCAACAGCGACGGCAGGATTGTCAAGTGGGAGTGGGAGTTCGGAGACGAGGCCATATCGAGTCTGCAAGATCCCCAGTTCCGCTTCGCTGAACGAGGCGCCTACACCGTCAAGCTGACAGTCACTGATGATCGCGGATCCAAATCGATCGCCTACGAACATGACATTTTCGTCGGGAATGCAGCCCCAGTGGCGGGATTCGTGCTTCGAGATCCCGATACGATGGCAGAGTACGTTCGGCCACATCTTGGTGTGATGACGATGCTGGATGCCAGTATGTCCTATGACCTCGATGGCGATATCGAACTATACCAATGGGATCTTGATGGCGATGGCATCATCGATCTGGAGACAGACTCTTCGGATGCCGAGTATGCGTTTGAAGAACCAGGTAAAGTCAAGCTGACGCTGACTGTTATCGATGATGAAGGCAAGACAGAGAGCGCAACCAAGACAGTTGACATTCTTGCCAGCGTGCTCGCTGAGCGCGCCATCGAGTCGTGCATGCCTGATGACTGGACAGCGCCCAACAGCGTGGTGCAGGTGTCGATCCTCCTGTCTGTCAATACCCTGTTGAATGGGTTGTCAGTCAGTGAGACCATCCCTGCGGGCTGGACGTTCGCCGAAGTGGACAACGACGGCGCTACGCTCCGCAAGAGCGGGCAAACGATGGAATGGCTCTTCCTAGAGAGATTCCTCGACGATGGCATCAATGCGCGGCGAGAGATCAAGTACACGCTTACGGCACCCGCGACGATCACCGATGATCTGGTGCAAGCCAACATGCGTGGCATGGTCGGAAGCTCGTCACCTCGGGTCAGCCTTGCGATTTCAGGTGAAGATCGCTTGACCGCCGCCAAGGTGTTGCCGATTCCAGTGGTTATCTCTCGCTGGAATACGACTGAATCCAAACTCGATCCGTGCTTGCTTGAGTTGATCGCATTCGATCAAATCAATTACGCCGTATCGCTCTGGCACTCCGGCGAAG
>SPBW01000003.1 GCA_004525685.1 Candidatus Atribacteria bacterium | reverse complement strand
GCCGGGTTCGATGGTTCTGTCTCCCGTGCGCATCTTAGCGATGGCTTCGAGAACGTGGGCGGGCATATCCACAGCCAGGTCATCGAGCAAATGCTCCAGGAGCATGTCTAGTTCTATGCTGTAACCGTGTAATACCCGCGTCGCTATGAGAAGAGAGGTCTCACCGCATCGAACAGGAACTTGCCGCTGAAGAAGAGCAGGCCGACGCCAGATACCACGAGAATCACCCGTTGAAAGGTTCCACCAAAGACGCTTCTCCCGTGATACGAAACGGCTGAGAGAAAATAGCACCACAGGAAATCACACAACCAGTGTGCCACGGCGAATAACGCGAATCCAAGGATACCGAAGCCGACAGACTTCACGATCAATGTCGCCCCAACGGTTGCCCACCAGACGAGGAAGTAGGGATTGGCGGCACTGAGCACGATCCCCGTCATGATCGGCGGCCGGGTTGAGGTTTGCGGCTTGACTTCCATGTGCCTGAACGTACGAAGCATGTTAATTCCCATGAACAGCAGGAATAAGCCTCCAACCAGGCCAATCAGCGTTTGCGCAAGGGGAAGATTCAGTACCGCGCCAAACCCATACAGAACCCCAATCATCAGGGGAATCTCGATGATTCCATGCCCGATAGCGATCCATGCCCCCACGTGCGGAGAGCGAGTCGCTTCACCGACAGTCACGGCAGTCATTGGGCCAGGTGCAAAGACACCTGACAGGGAAACCAAGATGGCTCCCAAGAGGAACGTTCCCACGGTAGCGTTGCCATCCCTTCGTCTGTTCGTAGGAGTAAGTATGCCGCGCCAGGCGTCTGGTTTCGAGGTTCCATTGAGGGGACAGGCTACTTTTCGCAGGCGCGAAAAGTAGCCTGTCCCCATTCCTGTCCCCATTCCTGTGCGCACGGAGGACAAGACATGATTCTTGGGCTGGATCGCGTCCCTCCCTCGTCTCTGGATCTCGTAAACTCCTGTGCTGCCGGTGTGGGGAACTGGACGGTACTAAGCGAGTCGGCCCAAGATCAAGACATAAACCCTCGTTTGCCTTTTCTGCTTGCATTTCTGGGATCTTCAGGCATCACTTCATGGAACCCACAGTCTCAACGTGAGAACAGAGAACAGAAGCGCCGCTTTTCGATTTGCCGAATCGCAATCAATAGTCGTACTCTGATGGGAGTGGCGTTCGCGCGAGTGGGAGATCGCTTTCTGCTTGCAGAAACACGGACACCCAAGAACTCTGAAGAAGAAGGGGGTGGATCAAATGCCTGCAAAAAAGAAACCGGCCGCGGGGCCAAAGAAGACTGACAAACCAACCCCGAAGAAGAAGTAGCAACTGTAACGGGCAGGGGGCGTACGCATTCCGTGTGGACGCCCCCGCTTGCCAGGTCCATCCATTCGGCGCAGTCAGGGACAATGAAACCATGCCGCCAGTATTCCGTTCCGCAGTCCAGCAGCAAGAGGCGGATCGTCTGGATCATGCCCGGGACTCAAACGGTATCTCAATCTTGCCGTAGACGCCGTCGTAGCCGGGTTCGATGGTGATATCGCCCGAGCGCATCTTGGCGATGGCTTCGAGGACGCGGCCGGGTGTGTCCACAGCTAGATCATCGAGCGAATGCTCAAGAAGGATGTCGAGTTCGCTGCCGTGCCGGTCCAGCATGGCGTCACAGAGGCACGTAACAGTCTTCGTGTTCACGCCTTTGCCCACGGCCTGTGCAATCAGTTCGGCCAGTGGGATCAGGCTCTTGAAGGGCACGCATCCCAACTCAGGCTCAGAACGGTCGGCCAGATCCATTACCCGATGAAGTACGCCGATAGTCAATGTCTTGCCACACACCGGGCAGATGTCGTCAGCAGCCATCGATTGTTCCGGCGACCAAGAGATGCTGCAGCTTCGGTGGCCGTCGTAGTGGTACTTGCCTTCTTGGGGATAGAACTCCAACGTGCCACCGTATCCTTCGCCTGTCTTCAAGGCATGGGCGATGGCGGCAAAGGATAGCGACTTCACATCGAACAAGGTCGCTTCACGCGCCAACTTGGCTGGAGAATGGGCGTCGGAGCAAGACAACAGGCGCAGATGATCGAGCGCCGACACGCGCCGGTTCATCGGCGGGTCGCTCGACAACCCTGTTTCAATGGCAACAATGCGATCAGTATATTCGCCGAAACACGCGTTCAGGGAATCAAAGCCGCTCTTGGCGCCAAACACGGCATACCACGGCGTCCAGACATGTGCGGGAATGATCAGCGTGTCCGGCGATTGTTCCCACACGATTTCGCAGAAGTCGGGCGCAGACAGCCCGAGCATGGGGCGCCCGTCATACACCAGATTTCCACGCGGTGACAGCGCCTCATGTATCTTCACGGCATCATCGAGTGACGGCACGAGCAATACGAGATGAATGCGCCGACCCTTGCCGTCGTGCTTCCACACCAGGCTCACTTCGCCTGTCACCATGAAGGAAACGCCGTCGTAGCTGTAGATGCCGGAGCCTTCGTCTCTTAACTCAGACGACAACGTATCCAGCCAGTACGGATGCGTGCAATCGCCGGTTCCCAAGAGGTCGATGCCCTTGCGCCGTGCACCATGTGCCAGAGTCGGCAACTCCATCTGTGGACTGGTCGAATTGGAGTATCTTGAATGAATGTGCAGGTCGGCGACAACGGTCACTGGATCTCTTGATCGGCAAACGGCATGAACCAGGGATTGCCGCAATCGGCGACAAACGAGTCGATCTCCACCGTAGCGTGGAAGATACGCGCTGAGTATTCCGGTGCATCAATCGAGTAGGCCACTTTCTCGCCTGGTGCGATGTCATCAATCGTCACCGTGCCATCCGCGATCCTCACACCATCCGTATCGTAGAATTTCGCCTTAACGACAACGGCATCAAGCCTCACATCCGCACGATTGGCGATGATGCCAGCGACGCGTATCGGCCAACCCAAGGTGAGTTGCCAATTTGGGAACACCTCGACCGCAGGGAACACGTTGACTTCCCTGGTGACCGTACCCGGCACGCCGCGCGAATCCTTGACTGTCAAGGTCACATGATAGCGACCTTCGTCCTCGAATCGGTGCCAGGCATCCCAGGCCGCATCGGGCGGGGTCCCATCGTCAAATTCCCACTCCATCGACTCGATCCATGTCCCTTGAGGCGACCTGGAAGTGGAGGTGAACTGGTAGTCGAGATTGCCCAAGTAGCCGTTAGGACACCAGTCAAAATCGGCCACCGGCCGTTCGATCGGTCCGATGCAGCCGCTTATGACACCGGCAGTCACACAGAGAACAACAAGCATCACAAGCCGAAATTTCAAAATCCCTCCAATCCATCCCAGCCGAAGACTTTCAGGTCGACGCGCCCCTTCTCATCGAAGACCACGCCTTCGGCTTCCAAACGGGCGATTTGTTCTTCGCCAATGCTCGATTCGCCCTTGGCATTGACCACGCGATGCCATGGAACTTCTGGCCGAGGTCTTCCACGGCCGAGTGCTGCCATGGCGTAGCCCACTTGGCGAGCGCCGCGGGGAATCCCTGCCATTCCGGCGATCTGACCGTAGGTGGAAACGCACCCTTCGGGAATCTGCATGACGGCTTCGTAGATACGCTCATACAGGCTGCTTGCCATTGGAATCACCTTGCGCGTTGAGGTTTTCGCTGACGCTTCGCAAGCCTACGTCGAACGGCTTCGATTCGCAAGAATCGATTGAGGACTCACGCTACAATGGAGGCAATCACTTACTCCTGGAGGCAGTATGCTCAAGACAAACGAAGAAAAAGTCGTAGAATTCCTGCTGCAGTGCAATCCCGGCATGCCACGAGGAAGGGCACATTGGAGCGTCGATCATGAAGGCGCACCGTTCGTTCTGCCCAGCATCGGCGGCATCACAACCAACGTTGCAGTCGGAGACTCGGCTTTTGGCTGGGCGGGCGATCATGTCGAACCCAGCGTCAGCTGCACCGCCAACTCGAAGAAGCCGTTCGAGCATCCCAATGTATCGCTTCAGCTTTATGCCTGCGCTGGCAACAAGGCCATCCTCACTTCTGGAAAAGCAGAAGGCAGCACGGGCTACGCCATCGGCCATCACGGTGGCAGCGAGCATGTGGTGGTCGAGTTCCCACGTGAGGTCAAGGAGAAGATGTCGTACGAAGATGACATCATCATTCGTGGTCGTGGACAGGGACTGAAGCTGATCGATTATCCAGAGATCTCGCTATTCAATCTCGATCCGCAGTTGCTGCACAAGATGAACATTCAGGAAATAGGCGGCAAGCTCCGTGTCCCTGTCACAACGCTCGTGCCTGCGCCTTGCATGGGATCTGGCGTCGGCGCCACCATGCCAGGAACCGGCGATTACGATATCATGACCAGCGATCCCGAGACGGTTGCCCAGTACGGCCTCGACAAGATCCGCTTCGGCGATTTCGTCGCCCTGCTTGATCACGACAACCGCTACGGCCGCACCTATCGCAAGGGTTCGATCACCATTGGCATCGTCGTGCATTCGGATTGTCTCTTGTCAGGCCACGGTCCCGGCGTGACCACGCTGATCACATGTGGAACCTCACGCATCGAACCCATCATCGATCCAAAGGCTAATATCGCCGATATCCTCGGTCATGGCACGTCCGTTGAGCCGAAGAAGGACAAGTAAGAAACAACGTCGGACAGCAAGATGCCACCCGCAGCGCACTCGGCCTTGCGGGTGGCCAATCGGCTGTAGGGCGTTCTTACTCGAAGCGAAGCAGTCGGTCAGATCTTGAACACCTCTCGAAACTGAGCTGTCAATGCTGTGGCGTCCTCGTCAGCAAGCGACGTATTGAATGGAGCGATGCGAATCGAAATCTTCGCCCCGCTGCCCCACGGCCACCATGCACAGAAGATGCAGGCCGCTTGTCTTGAGTCTGAAAGAAGGAGCAACTGCCCGGACATCAGGCCACCCAGTTTCTTTGAGATCTCCTGGACAACATCCGGCGCATCCTTCACCGTCAGAGAATCCCAAGTGGAGACCAGATGTTTCTCTAGCACGCCAAGCACGCGATCCTTCTCAGTGGCCGCAAACTCTCCCACCGCCGTGCTAAACCGACCATCCCATTTCCAGTCAACGATCTTGCCAAGATCTTCAGCCAGCACGCTCAGTTTGCTCTCAAGCGTCATGATTGGCTCATCTGCCATTACGCCTCCGCTGTGCACGTTGGATTGGCTGCCTCTAGCCTGAGTATTCCTTCTTCTTCAACTGATTAGCGGACAGATGATTCTCTGCAACTCGCGCCAAGGCGGTCGCGATCCTCAAACCATCTACAGGCGCAGCTTCATCTCAAGCCACGCCATCCGATCCCTCCGCGCCTGGTCATTCAGGTCGTGGCCGGCCTCGTAGGATCGCGACTCTGCGCCTTCGCCAGCAGCATCTGTGAAGGCATGCGCACGCTCGACGGGCACGTGTGGATCCAAATTCCCAAACTGGAACAGAATCGGAGTCGACGATAGCCGACCCACGCGCTCAATCGGATCCAAGAACTTCATCTGCTCGATGAACTCGGCGCGTTCATCGCCGTCCAATTGTGGATAGTAGAGGAGCCAATCCGGGAATCGAGGCGTGCCCGCCATCAGGACGTAGCACGAAGGACGCGCGTCAACACTGCCGGCGAGCACACCATACATGGCTCCAAAGTCGTGCCCGACATAGGCGAATCGCTCTGGATCGACATCTGGTTGCGAGAGCAAGAGATCCATGGCACGGCGCAGCTCAATCACTTGCTGAACGGAAGCATCGTAGTCACCAGCCTGTGTGCGCTTGAGAAACCACTCCCTGTCCGACCACATCGTTTCAATGAGTAGAGACATGACGCCCTTTGATGCCATGGCCTTCGCCTCATCCAGAAACTGAGTGCGATTGGAATCGCAAGCGTGGGGTTCGTACCAGTGTACGTAGAGGACGACAGCAAACGGGCCGTCGCCAATCGGACGAAGGAGAGATGCCGCACGCCGTTGATTCGATGTCGCCATGTAGGTTAGCTCAGATTGCATAACGCCTTGCTGTTGCCGTTCACTCACAAGGCGAGCGTCGAATGCTGCTTGTACGTCGTACTCGAATGGATGGGCCATCGTAGGCACCTCGCTCTTTGGCAGAGTATATCAGCCGCTCCACCCCGTGGCTGCAACTGCCCAATTCAACGGACTTGCTGAGATCGGCGCTCTCCTGCGATATAATCCCGACCGGTGATTCAACATGTGCTTGGCAGCTCCTGCGAAGGTAATCTCCATTACAGATAACGAAGCCGTCGTCGACTACAACGGCGTGCGTACGACAACGCGTTTAGACACGCTGACCGAGCCTCTGGCTCCAGGCGACTACGTCCTCATTCATACCGGCTTTGCCATTCGCCGCCTCTCTCCTGAGGATGGCGAGGAGACGCTCAAACTATTTGACGAGTTAGCAGACTCGCTGGGTGCGAACGCGAACTCAGTTCAGAGAGATGAATTGAGTTCGTTGGAGAACGCAAAGCGTTCTCCGGTTGGTGACGTCAGGCGCTCTGACCGGCAGGCTGAGTTGAGTTCGGACGAGAACGCGAAGCGTTCTCGTGCTGGTAAGGAACAGAACGCCAGCTCCAAGAGCGAGTCCTAATGGCACGGCCGTTTCAGCTTTCAGATCCTGTTCGTGCACGCCAGCTGGCGGATGCCATTGCCATTCTCGCTCCGCCGAGGCCGGTCAAAATCGTTCATGTGTGCGGCACGCACGAGATGGCGATTACGCAACATGGGTTGCGTCGCTTTCTGCCAGATACCGTCGAAGTCCTAGAGGGGCCTGGCTGCCCCGTCTGCGTAACACCAACTGCCGATATCGATGCCGCCGTTCAGATTGCTGAGGCGGGTGCCATCCTCTGCACGTTCGGCGATATGACGCGCGTGCCTGGCACTCGGCTGACACTGGAACAAGCACGCTCCAAGGGATGCGACATTCGCGTGGTTCTATCTACAGACGAAGCCGTCAGGATTGCGCGAGAAACGGACCGACAAGTTGTGTTCTTCGCCGTCGGCTTCGAGACGACAACGCCGATGACCGCAGCCATTCTGCTTGATGATCCGCCTGCAAACCTATCGGTTCTCGTCTCGCACAAGAAGATCCCTGAAGCCATGGGCGTGCTACTTGGCATGCCGGGCACGAACATCGACGGGTATTTGGCTCCCGGTCACGTCTCGACAATCCTCGGACTCGCTCCGTATCGGCAACATCTCGGCAAGTTTGAGATTCCGGTCGTTGTCGGCGGGTTTGAGCCGCTTGATATTCTTTATGCAATCGCACTCATTCTCAGGCAGATTCGTGATGGCAAGGGATTCGTGGAGAACGGGTTCCCCCGCGCTGTTGCTGATGAAGGGAACACGGTGGCGCAGCTCCTGATCGAGACGGTGTTCGAATCTGCCGATGTCCGTTGGCGAGGGATCGGGACGATTCCTAACTCGGGCGTTCGCCTGCGTCCCGAATTCTCCCAGTTTGATGCACGAGCGAGATTCCAAATCGAAGGCGTGACGGGTGATGAAGACATTCCCGGGTGTCGGTGCGCTGATGTGTTAACCGCCCGAGCCACGCCAACTGATTGCCCGCTGTTTGGGACACGCTGCACGCCGTTGACTCCCGTCGGCCCCTGCATGGTTGGCTCTGAAGGGGCATGCAGCATTTGGTTCCGCTACGGAGGTCGCGAGCTCCCATGACACACACCGATGATCGCATTTCCCCGTTGCATGGCGCTGGCGGCGAATTGATGGGTAAGCTTCTGGCAGAGCATGTGTTGCCTCACTTCGCGGCATCGTCTGCCGGACGCATCAACCTGTCCGACATGGATGACGGTGCCACGATTGCTCTCCCCACATCGGGTGAATTGGTGATGACAACAGACAGTCACGTGGTCAAGCCGATCTTCTTCCCGGGCGGCAACATCGGAACCTTGGCCGCGGCCGGCACGCTCAATGATCTGGCTGTCATGGGCGCGAAACCACTCGCCTTGAGTTTGGCCGTCATCATCGAAGAGGACTTCCCTATCGCAGATATTGATCGCATTGTACAGTCGTTTGCTGAAACACTGATTGGCTCCGAGGCAGCGCTTATTTGTGGGGACACCAAGGTGATGGGACGCGGCGAGCTGGATGGTATCGTCATCAACACGACGGGCATCGGCCTTGCTGATCCGGCCATCGGTGACGCGGGCGCTCGCCCTGGAGACGTCGTGATTGTCTCCGGCACGCTGGGCGATCATGGCATGGCGCTTCTTGCCGCTCGCGAGGAATTCCATCTGGAGACAGAACTCGTATCTGATGTGGCCTCGATCTGGCCGATGATCCAGACGATTCTCCCGTTGGGCGGAATCCACGCAATGAAGGATCCGACGCGTGGCGGATTGGCAGCAGCACTCAATGAAATGGCTCGCAAGTCGCACATGACCGTGGAGATCCAGCAGTCAGACATTCCCATCCGAGATGCCGTCCAAGCGCTCTCTGATCTTCTCGGCATCTCGCCGCTTGAGGTCGCCAACGAAGGCAAGGCCGTGCTCATCGTCGATCCGGCTGTCGCTCCTCAGATTCTGGAGACGCTGCAGCGACATCCGCTGGGCTGTGATGCAGCCATCATCGGACATGTCAGTATCGATTATCCTGGCCGTGTCGTCGTGACGACGGATGTCGGCGGTCGCCGATTCCTGGACATGCCCCTCGGTGACCCCGTCCCGAGAATCTGCTAGCACCCATCTTTCGGACAAGCGGCGATATCGAATCCCTGCGTTCTCCGAGTGGTCAAGCAGTTCTCGGCTTGATCTGGTTGGATCCCGGCAGTAGCGTTTGCTTGCAGCCAAGGAGGAGTGCGTCATGTCACCGCAGCCCAGACTCATAGCCATCACTCATGCGACACTGATCGATGGAACCGGAGCTCCTCCTTTGGAGAACGCGATCGTCATGATCGAGGATGATCGCGTCGTGTCTGTCGGTTCAGAGGACATGATCCACATTCCTGAAGGCGCAGACATCATCGACGCGTACGGCCAGTGGCTACTTCCCGGATTGATCGATGCGCATGTACATGTCTCGGCACAGGAATTCATCCCCATTCCGCCGAAAGGGGATCCGACGGTCTACATGACCATCATTGCTGCACGCAATCTGCGCAGCGCACTCCAGGCGGGGATCACGACGGTTCGCGATGTCTGCGGTCCGCGCATGAATCTAGCACTGCGCACGGCCATCGAACGTGGACAGATGATAGGTCCGCGCATCTTCACATCAGGCAAGGGCATCTGCATGACGGGCGGACATGGCTCGGGCGATCCCAGTGCCGTACATCAAGTCGATACGCCTTCGGCCATAAGGCACGCCGTTCGTGAAGAGCGAAGAGCGGGCGCCGACTTCATCAAGCTACTCACGTCGCATCGCACCGAGTATCCCGAGTTCAGCCAAGCAGAGATTGACGCCGGTGTCGATGAGGCACACCGATTGGGCCTACGCGTGGCCATCCATGCTGCGAACTTCGTCACCACGGGCATGGCGGCCAGAGCTGGAGTCGATGTCATCGAACATGGCAGCTGCATAGACGAAGCGACCATGCAGCTCATGACAGAGAAGTCCATCATTCTTGTCCCCACACTGTGGGTGAAGCACGATCTTGCGGCTCGCCTTAAGCGCTGGAAAGGGACTCCAGAGAAGTTCCCGTGGGGCGATGCCAATGACTTGGAAGAAAGTGAACGATGGTTCCAGCGATGTGTCGATCAGCTCCCCGAAACGATCGCACTGGCAAGAAAGCACGGTGTCCGAATGGCAGCTGGAACAGACTTCGTCATGTCCGATTTTCCCTGGGCGCTTCTACACGAAGAGATTGGCTACATGGTCCAGTTGGGACTGACGCCCACAGAGGCGATCGAGTCAGCGACACGTATCGGCGCTGAAGCGCTTGGACAGGAGCACAATCTGGGCACAGTTGAACCCGGCAAGATCGCAGACCTCATTCGCGTTGAGCGCAATCCCCTCGCTGATATCACCGCGTTGGCCAACGTCAATTGGGTGATGAAGGCAGGACAGATCATTCCTCGAAGTCCCGAATGGGATCGCCGTCCTATCAGCGAATCCATCCAGCTCTAGAACGCGTGTTGCCGAGGTCTAGAAGGACAGACGACAGAAGTGACTCTCATCCGAAACCGGAGAAGGAGAGACAGTCATTCGTTCTCTGAGTTTAGGAACCCTGCGAAGCAGGATCTCAGCGCGTGATCCAAGATCTACGATCCCGTAGTGCGTTGCCTTGAGATTGACAGCTGGGGCAATAATAGGTCTTGGTCTGTGCGTATCGGATCTCAGTGATCTTGGTTCCGCAGTCGGGGCAGGGAGATTCACTTCGCTGATAGACTCGAGCAAACGGACGCTCATGCGGCGTCACGGTCGCCCCACCCGCTTCGGCGCGAATGGCGTCAATCGCCCAGCGCAAGACAGACTGGATGGACGCATACAGCCGTTCGATCTCCTTCTCATGCATCGTCGTCCCATATCGAATGGGCGACAGCTTGGCATCGAACAGAATCTCGTCCGCATAGGCTGAGCCAATGCCGGCAATGATCGTCTGATCCGTCAGCAGCTTCTTCAGTTCCCGCCTTCGCTCAAGGACGTGCTTCGACAGATACTCAAGCATGAATGCATCGGACAATGGCTCGATGCCGGCCTTGGCAATGGACTCGACATCGGACGGATCGCGGACCACGTGGACGCGAACACGGCGAATCGTCGCATTCTCGATGATGCGCAAGTCTTCCCCATCCTCAAACGTGATAGAGCAGCCGGACGCTTTGGTCGCCTTGGTGTTTGATTGGCAGATAATCAAGCGCCCAGCGAGCATGAGGTGCATGACCAGATGAAGCTCATCGGCTACTGTGAAGATGAGGTGTTTTCCTCGACGCGAGATCGACGAGAAGCTTTGTCCCACCAGCGAATCTATCCCCGGCTCAACGGTCTTGAGAATGCCTGGGTGCAAGGCCCTCACCGCAGCAATCCGGCGGCCGAGAATCCTTTCCGTTAGAACCTCCTGCATCACTACCAGTTCCGGCAACTCGGGCATGTTGAAGACCTCCGCCTCGGATTATACAAATCAACAACCATCGCGCGCCTGTCGCAGCAGGTGCCAAGCGTCCCATCAAGATGCCACCCAGGTCGCTGCACTGTTCGCAAGAACAGGCGAAGATAGGGCGAGGTGGATCATGAGCACATGGCAGAAGGCACTCGTTGCCCGTGTACTACTCGTCAGTTGCCTGTTCTTCTGGGGTTGTTTCTTCTCGGCTCCCATCAACATCACGGGGACATGGACGGGAACGATGGAGTGGACATCAGGGCCTGCAGCGGGTTTTGTCTACTCTTTCTCGATGTCTCTTCTACACGAAGATAAAGAAGTCACAGGCACGGTGACGCTCCCCAGCCATGCTGGATCGACGTTCGAGATTCCCATCATCCAGGGTGGCGCCCGAAGTGTAAACATGTCTCTGATTGCACGTGGGCCCAACCCATTAGTCCCATCTCAGCCAACGGTTGAATTCGACATCGACGGGCAATTCGATCAGACAACCATGTCAGGAGAAGGAACGCAATCGATCGATGGAACAGCCTACGCCTTCGAGTGGGAAGCCATACTCGTGACAGAGCCCGTACCAGCCAGCCTGTACTAGATCCTGCCTTCGCGTTGATCTCGCTCGATGGACGCTTGCGATCGTGCGGATCGTAGCCCGAATCCTCCGCCACCGGGTGTTTGAATACTGATGGTATCACCTTGGTGCAGAGTGGCTGTGCCTTTCGAAGGCAGATCAACCTCTTGACCGCCTCGAATAAGCACATTCCTACCAAGCGCGCCGGGCTCTCCGCCTTCTACACCATAGGGCCGTGTGAGACGGCGATCTGTCAGGAATGACACGCGAGCACTCTCTGCCAAGCAAGTCATGTCACGGCGAATACCAAGCCCGCCGCGAAACTGCCCTTCGCCGCCTGTACCAGGGCGCAATTCGTAGCGCTCCACACGAAGTGGATAGCTCGTCTCCAATGCCTCAACAGGCGTATTCAGGGTATTGGTCATGTGCGAATGGATGCCGTCGATTCCATCCTTGGTACGCCGCCCTCCAAATCCACCAGCCATCGTCTCATACAACGTAAATGGCTTCTCTGTTCGGGGATCAAGCCCACCGATGGCTAGGTTGTTCATCGAACCTTGGCAAGCCGCCATCGACTGCTCTGGCACGAGTTTGCCGAGTGCTCCAAGAATGACATCGACAATTCGCTGCGATGTCTCTAGATTCCCGCCAACTACGGGAGCAGGTAGGCAGGCATTGACCACGCTGCCTTCCGCTGCGGTGATCTCGATGGGGCGAAAGCACCCCGAGTTCGGCGGAATGTCAGGATCAGCAAACGCTCGTATTGCGAAATACGTAGCTGAAGCAGTCACTGCCAGTACAGCATTAACTGGCCCGCGCACCTGCTTGGCCGTGCCACGGAAATCGACACCGATCCGATCACCCTGGATCTTGACGTGGACGCAAATGGGGATCCTATCATCGGAAATGCCGTCGTTGTCGAGCGCATCTTCAAACGAGGCCTCGCCGTCTGGTAGCTGCGCAATTTGATGGCGCATGCGACGCTCCGAGTAATCCAACACCGCCGCCATGGCATCAGCAAGTACAGCTTCTCCTTCGCGAAGACACAGGGCTCGCAATCGCTCGATGCCGATCGCGCAACCTGCTTTCTGTGCTCGCAAGTCGCCCCATCGCTCGTCAGGCGTACGCACGTTGGCCAGGATCAACTGCAACAGATCCTCGTGCAAGGTGCCTTCTTCCCATAGCCGGATGGGTGGAATCCGCAACCCCTCTTGATAGATCTCCACCGTGTCGCCGGCCAAGCTTCCTGGTTCCTTGCCACCTACATCGGCGTGATGCGCCCGATTGGCAACAAATGCAATCAGTCGATCATCCATGAACACGGGCGCGACAAAGGTGATATCGGGAAGGTGCGCCCCCCCGGCATAGGGGTCATTGAGCACAACGACATCGCCAGGCGCAAACGCCTTCACGTGCCTGATTGCCGCTTGAACGGAGTAGGGCATCGCACCTAGATGGACGGGAATTGATTCTGCTTGAGCGACCATCTGGCCGTGGGCGTCAAACACTGCGCTGGAACAGTCCCGCCGCTCTTTGATGTTGGGGCTATATGCCGTACGGACAAGGTTGGCGTTCATCTCGTCTGCAATGGCAGAAATGGCATTGCGCAACACCTCAAGGCTAATTGCGTCAACTCGATTGGGCGCTGGATTCATGCGACCTCCAGCACGATCGTTCCCATGTCATCGCACATCCCTTCGACTCCTGGAGGCACAATCAGAGTGGCATCGATACCCCACAGCACCGCAGGGCCGACAATGCGAGCCTGGCTCTCTAGTCCGCGGCGATCGATGACCTGCGACACGACTGGGCCGCTCCCATTAAACCACACGGGCATCTCTCGATGCGTGAGCAACTGCCCTTCGAGTCGCACGCGCGGTTGAGAGAACGCCGGAGGCGCTGTTATTCGAAGACGCAACGCCACCAACTCCACGCCTTCGTCACGAGACGCGTGTCCGAAGCGTGATTCATGCTCGTTATGGAAGGACTCCACCCACGTCTCAATATCCACAGCCGAGAGCTCAAAACCCGCCCCAGGAGTGATTCGAACATTCAGCTCATGCGACTGTCCAAGATATCGAAGATCACCGGAGATCTCGCGCCGAAGCGTTGTCTCGTCGATGCCCTCAGCGTTCAACTCGCTCAGGCCGCGTGCTTCAAGGTCCCTCAATCCATCCATGAGTGAGGAGGGCGAAAGATCCGACATCGATCGAAGAATGCTTCGGCCGTAGTCCCTGCCCACTTCGCACGTCAGCAAGCCCATCGCAGACAGCACTCCCGCAGCAGCAGGAACAATGACTTGTGGAATCGAGAGTCGCCGCGCGATCGAGACAGCGTGAAGCGGACCGGCTCCACCGAATGCCAACAGAGAGAACTGCCGAGGATCGTACCCCCGCTCCACAGAGATGACGCGCACAGCCCGTTCCATCGCCGCATCCGCCACGTTCAGAATTCCCAACGCCGCTCTCTCGAGTGAAAGTCCCAGTGGCTCGGCAATTGACCGGATGGCGTCCTTCGCCTTCTGAATATCCAAAGAAAGAGAGCCCCCCAGAGGCAAGTCTGGAAGAAGGTGCCCAAGCACGGCGTGCGCATCGCTCACTGTCGGAAGCTGGCCACCGCGGCCATAGCATGCAGGCCCGGGAACCGCGCCTGCGCTTCTTGGTCCGACACGCAGAGCGCCTCCTTCATCAATCCAGGCGATGCTTCCGCCTCCCGCGCCAATGGTATGAATCTCGTTCATCCGAACGGCAACGGGATGTTCTCCGACAGCTCCTGTCGTCGTCTGTCCAATCTCTCCTTCTTGGATCAACGCGACATCACAACTGGTTCCACCAAGATCCATGGTGATCAGATTGAGGCACCCCGTCAGCTGGCCAATTGTCTTGGCTCCTTGGACACCTGCTGCCGGACCAGACAAGAGGATTCTCACAGGCTCGTTCTGAGCCTGTGTTGCACTGATGACGGTGCCGTTGGATTGCATGATCTGCCATTCAGGGGCAATCCCCATGTCGGCCGACTTCAGGGCAAGATTGCGCATGTAGCGCTCAATCACAGGACGCAGTGACGCGCACACCGCCGTCGTTGACGCCCGCTCATATTCTCGAAACTCGGGCAACACGTCACTGGATAGCGTAATCGGGCACCCTAGTTTGCTCTCCAGCAGATCCCGCGCCGCCCGCTCATGTTCGGGATTGAGATACGAGAACAGGAACATGACGGCGACGGCTTCAACGTTCGCGTCGATTAGACTGCTAGCAACGGCATCGAGCTCAGCCTCGTCCAAGCCGCGAAGCACCTGCCCCCGAGAGTCCAACCGCTCAGAGTTCTCAAACCGGAGATCTCGAGACACGATGGGATCCGGACGATCAACATTCAAGTCATAGAGATGCGCTCGATTCTGGCGGCCGATTTCGAGAACGTCTCGAAACCCACGTGTGGTAAGAAGCGCGGTCCTGGCCCACGCCCCCTCCAGAAGCGCGTTGGTGGCCACAGTCGATCCATGGGCGATACGACTCACTTCTGCTGCTGCAAAGACGCCTTGAGAGATCAGCGTGTCCAACGCCTCCAACACGCCGCGTTCTGGAGCGTCGGGAGTAGAAGCAAACTTGAACAGCCGAAGTCCCGATTCGTCGGAGACAACGAGATCTATGAAGGTACCGCCGATGTCGATCCCAATTGCCTTGGCCATAGGCGTGGAGTATAGGAGGCGACCGCAGCCCCCGCAAACTACCTGAGGATGCTCAGCAGAACCGTAATCGTGACCAGGCTCATGATTGTCGACAAGAAGACCGTGGTTGCAGCGAGCTCCACGTTTCGCCTGAAGTGGGTGGCAAGAATCAGCGCATTGACTGCGCTGGGCATGCTGGCCTCCACAATGAGTACGGCCTGCAACAATCCCGTGATGCCAAGAACTGACGTTACGGCCCATCCGAGGATTGGTGGGATCGTCAGCTTCAGAACACTCAAGAAGATCGAATCGACTCCGAAGTGATGCAGCCTGACACGCGACAGCTGAATCCCCAGCATAAGGAGTTGCCCCGGTATGGCCGCCTGTGCCAGAAGATCAACGGCTCGGAACAAGCTCTGGGGAAGCTCTATGGTTGCAGACCGCAAGAGCAGGGCAAGCAAGAACGCGTAGAGATAGGGAACCCGCAATACCTGCAGCAGGCCGTGCTTCCAAGATGCTCCCTTGTGCCAAGAAGCCACACCGATGCCAAGGGTGGCCTGCATCATGCCGGAAATGAGCACGTAGATAATGCCAAGTGCAAACCCCTCCTCTCCAAACGCAAAGAGCAGCACAGGTAATCCATAATTGCCGCAGTTGGCAAACATAAGTACGACAGATCCTGCTGCCTGAGAGTCGCCGTCCCACTTGCGCACTCGCCCAACGACGCGGGATACGGCAAACAGGACGCCCTGGATCAGGATGATGAACACGCCGATCGACAAGACGCTGTCAAACGATACCGTGGATGTGTAGATCGATCGGAAGATCAGCGCAGGGCCGAGAAGATAGAAGACAATTCGTGTGAGAACCACTGGGTCTGTCCGAGCGGATCGCCCCACCAGATAACCGCATCCGCCGACAAGGAAGACGGGGAGGATGACGTCTAGCAAGATCCCCATGCCAGTCCTCCTTCTGAAGTTGTCAGTCAGGTTCCGAAGTGTCGATGAATCACTGCGTAATCTCAACACGAACCTACCCCACACCTGACATCTTGCGTACAATTCCCCCGTCATAGGAGGAGGCACCATTGACGCGTACGACCAAGCGAGTTCTTGTTACTGGAGCATGTGGACAAATCGGATCTGAATTGATCCCTATTCTTCGCCAGCGCTATGGCAATGACAGTGTCGTGGCGACAGATATCCGCCCGCCTGAGACCGCATGTCTTAGAGATCAGGGTCCATTTGAGCAACTCAATGTCTGTGATCGCACGACAATGGGCCGCTTCATCGAGCAATACGAAATCGATACGGTATACCATATGGCGGCCATCCTCTCAGCAACAGGCGAAGAGAAACCAGCCTTGGCTTGGGACGTGAATATTCGAGGGTTGGAAAACGTTCTTGAGATAGCCCGCGAGCGACATCTGCTGCGAATATTCTGCCCCAGCTCTATTGCCGTGTTCGGTCCGGATACGCCACATGACTGTGCTCCACAGACGACGATTCTCCAGCCGACAACCATGTATGGCATCACCAAGGTCGCTGGCGAATTGCTGGGAGAGTACTACGTGCAGCGATTCGGATTAGACATTCGCGGCGTACGATATCCAGGCATCATTTCGTCAGAAACGCCGCCTGGCGGAGGAACGACTGATTACGCAGTCGACATCTTCTATCAAGCCATTCTGTCTAGAACATACTCTTGCTTCGTTCGCCCAGACACGGTCCTTCCTATGATGTATATGCCCGATTGCATCAAGGCGACGCTTGACCTGATGGATGCCGACTTCGATTCATTGAAAGGACACTGCAACTTCAATGTCGCTGGCATGAGCTTCTCAGCACAAGAGCTCGCCTCTGAGATTCAAAAGCACCTGCCCGATTTTGTCTGCACCTATGATCCGGACTTTCGACAAGCGATTGCCGATTCCTGGCCACAGACCATTGATGATGCCCCGGCGCGTGAAGAATGGAACTGGCATCCTCGATTTGACCTGTCATCCATGACCATCGACATGATTGAGAAGCTTACCGCTCGATTGATGTCTCGGAGCTAATCAGGCAACACTCTGCAAAGACAAACGAAAACGCCTCTCGCGTTCTCACGCGAGAGGCGTTCATTGTCTGATTGATGACTTGATCTACTCGCCAGACTCCACAAGCATGATGCGCGCCATCTCAGCGCCATCGCCCCTTCGGGGACCAAGCTTAAGGACGCGCGTATATCCGCCCGGTCGATCCTTGAATCGTGGACCCAGTTCATCGAACAGCTTCGTCACAGCGGCCTTGTCTCGAATTCGAGAGAACGCAATACGTCGCGCGTGCAGGTCCCCTCGACGAGCCAACGTAATGAGTCGCTCGGAATACCGCTGGCTGGCTTTGGCTTTTGTGAACGTGGTATCTACACGTTCATGCATGATCAATCCACTAGCCAAATTCGCCAGCACACTCCTGCGGTGACTACGCACCATGCCGAGCTTTTCGACAGTCTGTCTATGCCTCATGGCGAATGTCTCCTTCGCTTCGTAGGGAATACCCAAGCTCTTTCAATCGATCCTCAACCTTGCTCAAGGTCTTTCCGCCGAAGCCATGAATATCAAGCAGCTCCTCGCGGGGACGCGTGATCAGGTCATGTAGCGTGACAACGTCCGCTTCCTGTAGCAGGTTGCAGGCGCGCTGATCGATGTCAAGATCTATGAGAGCAATTGAGAGCTCTTCCGCCTCAGCTTCCTCTGCTTCGTCCACGGAAATGCCAAATGGATGCTCCGCAAAATTGTTGAATATGTCCAGATGTCGCCGAAGGATTCGGCTCACTTCTGACAATGCCTCTTCAGGCTTGATGCCTCCATTGGTTTCCAATTCAAGTACCAATCGCTCGTAGCCGGTCTTCCCACCAACGCGAGTTTCTTCGCTATGGAAGTCGACGCGACGCACAGGAGAGAAGTCAGCATCTATGGGAATCACCGACAGCGGCGAGTCTTCAAGTCCGTTTGCCTCTGAGGCCACGTACCCGAATCCTGTCTCCACTTCCAGTTCAACCTCAAGTTCTCCTGTCTTATTCAAGGTCGCAATGTGTAAGTCACGATTAATGATTTCGACTCCCGGAGGAGTAACAATGTCAGCGGCAGTGACCACGGCCGGTCCCTTCTTCGTCAATGTCAGCCGCTGCACCTCATCGCTTGTCGTGCGAAGGGACAGGCTCTTGAAGTTTAGGATAATCTCCAGGATGTCCTCGCGCGCGCCTTCGATCGTGTCGTATTCATGATACTTGCCAGCAAAACGGACACGCACGACAGCCGCGCCCGGTATTGCGGAAAGCAGTACACGACGAAGCGAGTTTCCAAGCGTCGTGGCAAACCCACGCTCGAGAGGCTCGATCGAAATCTTCCCTCTAGTATCTGTTAACTCTTCAATCTTTATCCCCTGTGGGAAGACAAGCTCATCCATGTCGCCTCCTAGCGGGAATAGAACTCAACGATCAGGTTGGTGGCGATGGTCAGACCAATCTGGTCCACGTTCGGTGTCGTAACAAGTTGGAACTTCATCGCATCTGCGTTCTTGTCCAACCAGTTCGGAACTTCCCGTCCCTGATTCGATTCCACGATTGCTTTCAATCGGCTACGTCGCCCCTCTTTGATAGAAACGAAGTCTCCATCTTTGAGCAGCATGGACGGCACATTGGATGCTCGTCCATTCACTTCAAGGTGTCCATGGACAATCATCTGTCGTGCTTGCTGGCGAGAGGACGCAAATCCAGCTCTGTAGACGAGGTTGTCGAACCGTCGCTCAAGCAACACAAGCAACGCTACGCCTGTAATGCCCTTGCGGCGCTTTGCCTCAATCATGTAGTTACGGAACTGTTTCTCACGTACACCGTAGATCCGTCGCGCTTTTTGCTTCTCTCGTAGATGCAGCAAATACTGACTTCTTCGAGGACGCCGTTTCTTTGGACCTTCTCCAGGGGGCTTCGCACGCGAACCCATCGCGCAGCTGCGCGAATAGCACCGATCCCCTTTCAGGAAGAGCTTCTCGCCCTCTCTGCGGCATTGTTTGCACTTACCACCAGTATCTCGTCCCATTATCGTCTCCCCTTGCTATGGGAAACCGGTGTAACATTCTTCACTTCTTCGACGCGGATCCCAGAAGACTTGATTGTCTGAATGACCGATTGCCGACCTGACCCCGTTCCCTTGACAAAGACGGCAACGGAGCGAATTCCGGCATCTTTCATTTCCCGAGATAAGGACTCAGCGGCAATCTGCGCGGCATAGGGCGTACCTTTTCGCGATCCCTTGTACCCGACCATGCCCGGTGACTTCCACATGACCGGATGCCCATTCATGTCCGTGATCGTGATGATCGTGTTGTTGAACGAGGCATGAATGTGAACCTGAGCACGTTCAAGCTTGATGATGTTTTTTGCCATAGGCCGCTACCTCTTCTTACCCGCCTTCGCAGGGCGTGGTCCCTTCCACGTCCGAGCGTTGGCCCGAGTCCGCTGTCCGCGCGCCGGTAGGCGCCTCGCGTGTCGACTTCCGCGATACGATCCGATGTCTTTCAAGCGTTGTATGCTTGAATGAATTCGTCGTCGCAGATCACCCTCGACCATGAATTGCTCAACTTCGCGGCGCAGATTATTGACCTCATTTTCTGTGAGATCCTTCACGCGCACGTCGGGAGAAATCCCTGTCTTCTCGATGACTTCAGCCGCACGAGTCGAACCAATCCCGTAGATATACGTCAACGCGATCTCGATTCGCTTGTTGTTCGGCAGATTGACACCTGCTATTCGCGCCATTGATCTTCCCCCTACCCTTGCCGCTGCTTATGCTTTGGATTCCGACAGATCACGAGCACTCGTCCTTCACGCCGGATGACCTTGCATTTGGCGCACATCTTCTTAACAGAAGCTCGAACCTTCATAATGTCAAGCGTAGCAATTAGGACTCACGATAGACGATCCTTCCTTTGGTAAGATCGTACGGTGAGAACTCAACAATCACACGATCGCCAGTAAGAATTCGAATATAGTGCTTCCGAATCCGTCCCGAGATGTGACAGAGCACGACATGCTCGTTATCGAGCTTCACTCGAAACGTCGAATTGGGAAGAGATTCAATCACCTCACCCCGAACTCGAAGCACGTCCTTCTTACCTCCGCGTTGTTTCTCGTTCGTTGCCACTACGCTTTTTCGTCACCTCCTAGCGTTACGACGACAGCTCTGTCGTCCGTCAGTACAATCGTATGCTCAAAATGCACGGACAATCCACCTGATCCCGTAACCACGGTCCATCGATCAGCTTGAACCTGCGTCGGTAGTGAGTCGATCTTGATCATCGGCTCTATCGCGAGCGCCATTCCCGGTCTCAATCGCATTCCATGACCAGGCGGTCCGTAGTTGGGAATCTGCGGATCCTCGTGCAAAGCTTTCCCGATTCCATGCCCAACATACTCTTTCACCACGTGAAACCCTGCCGCTTCGACACAGCTTCCGATGGCATGCGAAATATCGGACAAACGGTTCCCTATCTTAACTTGTTCGATTCCTTCCCACAAGCTGCGCTCACCAACGTCCATCATTTGGCGAGCTATGTCATCAACGTTCCCAACAGCGACCGTTGTGGCCATATCTACGTGCATCCCATTTCGTAGGAGTCCGATGTCAATCGAAAACACATCGCCCTCTTCCAGCCACCTCTCTAGAGAGGGAATCCCGTGTACAACTTCTTCGTTGATCGATGCATTGATCGACGCCGGATATCCAGAGTAGCCCTTGAACGAGGGTACAGCCCCCGCTTCACGAATGAGCATCTCTGCCAAGTTGTCGAAGAACTGCGTCGTTCGGCCGGGCCTAACCTTCTCACAGAGCTTGTCAAGGATCTGAGCCAGAATGCGCCCGTTCTCTCGCATGATGGCGATCTCTGCGGGCGTCTTCAGTGCAATCATGCGCTCAGGAGTTCAAGGATCTCCGAAAAGACATTCTCAGATCCAGCAGCGCCATCAAGTGTTCGCACGACTCCCTGTCGAGTGTAGTACTCGATCAGGGGGGCAGTCGAGCGCTCATAGATGTCATATCGATTGGCGATAACCTCTGTTTTGTCATCATCGCGCTGATACAACTCGCCGCCGCACTTCGCACAAGTGGTTTCCCCTTCTGCGAGATTGAACGTCAGGTTATAGATCGCGCCACAATCACGGCAGACACGGCGACCTGCCAGTCGACGGACCACTTCTTCGCGAGCAAGTCCGATGTTCAGCACAACATCGATGGTGGCAAACGCGGCCAACGCTTCGGCCTGAGCAGTTGTACGTGGAAATCCGTCCAGCAAGAAACCTTGATCAGCAGCTTCAATGCGTCCACGGATCATGTCGATGATGAGTTGATCAGGTACAAGATCACCGCGATCCATGAACCCCTTCGCCGTCTTCCCCAATTCCGTTTCACGGGACACTTCATCGCGCAGAATATCGCCAGTAGACAGGTGCACCAAGCCAAGTTCGTTGATGATCTGCTTGGCCTGCGTACCCTTACCCGCACCAGGAGGGCCTAGAAGGACGACATGTCGAAGAGCCATTTAGCCTCGCCTTCCTAGCAATCCACCGGACTTGGTCAGCGAATCGTAATGTCGCATGACAAGGTGTGTCTCAATCTGCATGAGCGTGTCAATACCTACACCGACAACAATGAGCAGTGATGTCCCGCCAATCAGGAACATCGCTGGAGACTTGCTCAGCGACGACAAGATGTATGGCAAGACGGCCACTCCTGACAGGAATACGGCTCCCACCAACAGCATTCGTCCGAGAATGGCGGTGATGTATTCAGCCGTCGGCTTTCCAGGACGTACGCCAGGAATGAATCCTCCTGCTTCACGGATGTTCTTTGCTACATCATTCGGATCGAACACGATGGAGCTGTAGAAATACGTAAAGAAGAAGATCAGAGCTACATAGCAGATGATGTACAAGAGGCTGCCTTGCGCAAACAAGTCGAGCGCTAGTGTCCAATTGAGCGCGCTGAAGATGGTAATGGGGAACGTCAACAACGCCATCGCAAAAATGACGGGGATAACGCCCGATTGATTCACCTTGAGCGGCAGATGCGACGAATGCCCGCCGTAGATACGGCGGCCCATCGTGCGCTTGGCATACTGAATCGAGATCTTGCGTTGGCCCTGCTGCACCATCGTCATACCGGCCACCACGACAATGAGCAAGACGATAAACAAAGGCGCCCAAATGGCCGAGATCTGCCCATTGCCGATCCCTGTGAATAGCTGCGCCAGCTGCGTGGGGAACCGCGACAAGATACTGATCATGATGATCAGACTGATACCATTACCGATTCCATTCTCTGTGATGCGCTCGCCCAGCCACATCAGGAAGATCGTTCCCGTCGTCAGCGTGACAATGGTCGTCGTGTAGAACCACAAGTTGGCGTCAATAGGAAACGCACCTTTGATGATCGTTGAGAAGGCGACGCCCTGCACAATGGCTAATCCAACTGTGGCGTAACGTGTGTAGGACGTGATCTTGCGTCGGCCTTCGCGCCCTTGCTGCTGCAATTCCTTCAGCTTGGGAATGACTGATGTCAGCAGGCTAAAGATGATCGAGGCATTGATGTACGGCGTAACGCCTAGGGCAAACAGCGAGAACTTCTGTAGTGCGCCGCCGCTGAACATGTTCATGAAATCAAGAAGTCCGCCCGATTGAAACTCACCGATATCTCTCCAATTCACGCCAGGGACGGAAATGTGAGTTCCCAATCGGATGACGATGATCGCGCCCAGTGTGAACAGGATTCGCTTGCGTAGTTCTGGAACCTTGAACAGACTCGCGAACTTCTCCCACATGCCTAAATCACCTCAGCCTTTCCTCCAGCATCCTCGATTTTGCGCATTGCTTCAGCACCAAATCGATGAGCCCGTACCACAAGAGGCTTGGTTAGTTCTCCTCGTCCGAGGATCTTCACCAGCTGCGTCTTCCCCTTGATCAATCCGTCTTTGCGCAAGCGCTCAGGTGTGATCTCCTCATTGGCGTTGAACAGGTTGTCAAGCGTATCCACGTTCACACACACGTATTCCACGCGTGCGTAGTTCTTGAACCCACGCTTCGGGAAACGCATCCAGATGGGGGTCTGTCCACCTTCATATCCAGGTCGGGTTCCGCCACCAGAACGAGAGTTCTGACCGGCGTTTCCTCGGCCGGACTCGTGACCACCTAGGCCAGATCCGTATCCTCGGCCAACGCGCTTCTTGCGATGTTTGGCACCTGCAGTGGGGCGTAGATCCTCAAGCCGCATCTCTTACCTCCTGAGCGCCCACACCGAGCACCTGCTCGATCTCTTGCCGGCTGCGCAGTTGCTCTAGTCCCTTCAATGCAGCTTTCGATAGAGTCAATGGATTGGTCGTTCCGATCGACTTGGTCAAGATATCCTTGATCCCAGCTAAGCGACAAATCGCGCCTACCGTAGTGCCGGCGATCACGCCAGTTCCCGGATACGCTGGCTTCAGCAATACGTTGCCAGCCTTGAACTTGCCGATGATCTCATGAGGGATTGTGCTCCCATCCATATTGACTTGAATAAGGCTCTTCTTGGCGTCTCGAATGGCCTGTTGAATGGCTCTGGGAATCTCCGTGGTACTGCCCATGCCCACGCCAACGCGCCCCTTTCCATCACCAACAACCATCGTGACGCGGAACCGCAGGTTTCGTCCACCCTTGGTTACCTTGCTTACGCGACGGATATCGATGATCTCGTTCTCAAACTCGTCTTGAATACGTTGATTGCGGCGCATTAGAACTGCAAGCCCCCTTTGCGACAGGCATCAGCAAACGCTTTTATGACGCCATGATAGGCATGTCCGCCACGATCAAAGACGACCGTCGCAACACCCTTTTCTTTCGCCCGTTCCGCCAATAGTGCGCCGAGTCTTTCAGCGGAGGCAATATTGGCTCCACGAAGTTCTTCACGAAATGCTGGCTCAAGTGTAGAGGCCTGCAAAAGCGTAACGCGTGCTTCGTCGTCTATGATCTGAACATAGAGTTGGCGCAACGTCTTGGCGATGCACAGACGGGGACGATCACTCGTACCGGATACCCTCTTGCGGATCCGTTTGTGTCGCTTGACGATTTCTGCGGCGCGATTAAATCCTGCCATGAATCTCACTCCCCCTACCCAGAACCAGGGCCGCCGAGCTTTCCAGCCTTCTGAATGACCTGCTCATTTTTGTATCGAATACCCTTCCCATCATAGACATTGGGCTTGCGGAATTTCCGTATCTCTGCTGCCGCTTGACCAACTGCCTGTCTGTCAGCGCCCCGTACGATGACTTCATTCGGATTAGGGACCTCGATTTCGATGCCCTCAGGAATCTCGTACTCCATGGGATTGGAGTATCCCAAGTCGAGCATCAGGGTGTTGCCCTGAAGTCGTGCTCGATATCCCAGTCCACGCACCAGCATTCCCTTCTCCCACCGCTGCGACACGCCATAAACCATGTTTGCCAACAGACTGCGATACAGCCCGTGGAATGCACGGTATTGTTTGCCTTCCTTGACGCGAGTGACAGTTGCCTCTGCATCGTCAACGGCGATTTGAACCATGTCAGGGCGGAACGCCTGTTCGAGACGGCCGTATTTTCCCTCGACAGCGATCGTGCCGCTGCCCACGGTCACCTTGACGCCATCGGGAATCGCAATAGGTACTTTGCCTACTTTAGACATCTTGGATTCTCCCTACCAGACTACACAAAGGACTTCGCCGCCGATGCCCCGCACCTTGGCTTCTTTGCCGGATATGATGCCTTGCGATGTAGAAATGATACTGATTCCCATTCCTGCCAGCGGCTGCGGCACATTGTCTTTCCCGACATACACCCTGCGACTCGGCTTGCTGACCAAATGTATCGAATTGATCGCACAAACAGTGTCTGCCCGGTCACCTTGATACTTCAATTGAATCTTCAGCTCGGGCTGAGGATCCTTCGCCACGACTTCAATGCCTCGTATGTATCCCTCAGACTCCAAGACCTTGGCAACTGCTTCTTTCATCTTCGAGTGCGGCATGGACACGCTCGGATGGAAACACGAATTTGCGTTTCGAATCCGGGTTAACATATCTCCAATCGGATAAGGAATCATCTCACCAACTCGCCTTCTTCACGCCCGGGATCTCACCGAGATGCGCAAGCTTCCGGAAGCAGAGCCTGCAGATACCGAAATCGCGTATGTAGGCATGAGGGCGCCCACACAGGGAACATCGATTGTATCCCCGCGAACTGAATTTCGGCGATCGCTTGCTCTTCACAATCAATGCTGTTCGTGCCATGTCGCCCCCTTAATCGTTGAATGGGAAGCCTAGCGCCTTGAGCAAGGCATACCCTTCCCGGTCAGTTTTTGCCGACGTTACGATCGTGATGTCCATCCCTTGGCTCTTCACAACCTCGTTGTAGCTGATCTCCGGGAACGACAGTTGCTCCCTCAGACCCAACGTGTAGTTGCCTCGCCCATCAAATGCCGATGAAGACAACCCGCGAAAGTCACGGATGCCTGGAAGCACGGCATTGAAAAGTCGATTGAGGAACTCATAAGCATGGTCCCTGCGAAGCGTCACCTTGCAGCCGATCGGATCACCTTGAACCAGTTTGAAGTCCGAAATCGACTTCTTCGCCTTGGTGACAATCGGCTTCTGTCCAGTGAGCTTCATGAGATTCTTGACTGCCCCTTCAAGAACCTTCGGATTGTCCTTGTCGCCGACTCCCATGTTCAGGGTCACCTTGACGATGCGCGGAATCTCCATCACATTAGCCAGCCCAAGTTCATCCTTCAGCTTCGGCGCAATCTCTGTTTGGTAACGTTCGCGAAACATGATTATTCGAAATTCTCCCCGCACTGCTTGCAGCGCCGTAGTTTCTTGCCGTCCACTTCCATGAAGCCGACGCGCGTTGGCTCGTCACATTCCGGGCAGATCGTTAGAAGGTTTGACAAGTTGATCGTCCCTTCACGCTTCACGATGCCTGGCTGACGCAGAGTCTGTGTCGCTCGCTGATGCTTGGTGATCATATGCACATTCTCAACGATGGCACGGCCACGCTCAGGATAAATGGCGAGGACACGTCCGATCTTGCCTCGATCGTTTCCCGCGATTACCCGTACTCGATCACCTTTTCGTATTTTCTTCATGACCGAACTCTCCTATAGGACCTCAGGTGCGAGCGAAATGATTCTCATCATCTTCTTGTCGCGAAGCTCACGCGCCACAGGACCGAATACGCGCGTGCCAATGGGCTCGCCTGCCGGGTTGATCAATACGATTGCGTTGTCATCAAATCGAACGGACGTGCCGTCCTTGCGTCGATAGGGTCGTCGCGTGCGCACGATCACGCCGCGCACGAGCTCACCCTTCTCGATATCGCTATTGGGAAGTCGCTTTCGCACAGATGCGACAACGATGTCACCAATGACACCTTCGCCTCTATTCGATGGTCCCAACACATTGATACAGCGAACAAGCTTGGCGCCGGAGTTGTCGGCCACTTTTAGCATGGTTTGCATCTGGATCATGGCTATCCCTCCGCTTTCTCAAGAACTTCAATCAAACGCCAACGCTTCAATCGACTCATCGGTCGACACTCCTCAATCTTGACGATGTCACCGATTCCGGCCAACTCTAAAGGATCATGCGCATGGAACTTGACGTGTTGGCTGATGTGTTTGCGATACTTCGCGTGCATCGTTCGCTCTTCCACTCGCACGACAATCGTCTGTGTCATCTTGTCGCTAACGACATGCCCCGTCTTTGTCTTCCTCATGAGCCGCTCGCCCCCAGCCTACGCTCCGTGATGATCGTCATCAAGCGTGCTATATCTTTCCGGGTTTTCGTTAGCTCTGCGCTGTTGTCGAGTTCCCCGGACGCGCGCTGGAATCGCAGATTGAAGAGCTTACGCTTGAGATCCATCTCCCGCTGCACAAGCTCATCAGGCGTCAACTCACGCAATTCAACAGCCTTCATACCTCTCCTCCAAGAACAATTCGCTGCTTCAGTTTCGTTCGAATGGGCAGCTTGTGGCTGACCAGCTCATGCACACGCTTGGCTTGCTTCTCTTCCAGACCTGAGATCTCAAACAGGATTGTTCCGGGCCGGACGACGGCAACCCAATGGTCCACGGGTCCCTTACCTTTTCCCATTCGCGCTTCAGCGGGATGCTTTGTGATCGGCTTGTCAGGGAAGATGCGAATCCAAACACGCGCTCCACGCTGCGTCGTTCGCGCAATGGTTGTACGGCATGCCTCAATTTGCGCTCCCGTGATCCACGCAGCGTCCAACGACTGAATGCCATACTCACCAAAAGTAACTTGTGCTCCGCGAGAAGCAAGGCCTCGCCGTCTTCCTCGATGGGTCTTGCGATGCTTGGTTCGTTTCGGGAATAGAAGTGCCATTCTAGTTCACCTCTTCCCGCTGGCCCTTGCGCGGATGCTCACCGCGGAAGATCCACACTTTGACGCCAATGTTTCCGTATTTCGTGTGCGCTTCCACCAATCCATAATCAATGTCTGCTCGAATGGTTTGAAGAGGAACACGGCCTTCCTTCATCGTAATGGAGCGTGCGATATCAGTACCACCCAATCGACCGCTGACCTTGAACTTCACGCCACCTGCACCAGCGCCCATGACCCGGCGCATCGCTTCTTTCATGACGCGTGCAGGCGCAGTGCGGCTTTCGATCTGCATGGCCACATCCTGCGCTACAAGGCGCGCCTCAAGATCAGGGCGTTCGATCTCTTGAATTGAGACCTTAACGGTTCTACCCGTCATGCCCTCCAGCGAGGCTTGCAGCTTCTCAATCTCAGAGCCGCCACGGCCAATGATGATGCCAGGGCGAGCCGATCGAATCACGATCGAGACACGATCTTCTTTGGAGCGCTCGATATTGATTTCTGCTACTGAAGCACGGCGATATTGATCCATGATCATGTCACGGATTCGCTTGTCTTCATTGATATACTCCGGGGCCAGTGCGGGGTTATACCAATTGGAAACCCATTTTCGGTTGACCCCTATGCGAAAACCCACTGGATGGATCTTCTGGCCCATTATTCACTCTCCCTATCGCCCACGACGATGGTAATGTGACTCGTCGGACGGCGGATGATATCTGCCCGGCCATACGCACGCGGGCGTAGTCGCCGAAGCGACCTTCCCATATCTGCGGTTGCCTTGACTACATACAGCTCGTCTACGTCGATATCGAAGTTGTTTTCGGCGTTGGCTATGGCTGACTCCAACGTCTTTCGAATAGGTAGTGCCGCCTTTTTGCTAGAAAGCCGCACAATACGCAAGGCGTCATTGACGTTCTTTCCACGAATGGCATCAATCACCAATCGCGCTTTACGCGTAGACATGCGTACGTACTTGGCAACAGCTCGTGCTTCCATGATTCGCTCTCCCTACGTCAGGCCCGCAGCCCTCTTTTTCTTCATTCCACCATGGCCACGGAACGTTCGCGTTGGGGCGAACTCGCCCAGCTTGTGTCCTACCATGTTCTCAACAACAGAGACGGGCATGTGCAGCTTCCCGTTGTGAACCTTGATTGTCAGTCCCACCATGTCAGGGATGATCATCGAAGAGCGTGACCACGTGATGATCTCATCAAGATCCCCACGCTTCGCGCGGTAAACCTTCTTCAGAAGGCTGTCCTTGACAAACGGTCCTTTACTTGTCGATCTGGGCATACTGTCTCCTTACCGTCGACCCTTGCCGGCCCGTCGAACGATCAAAGCCGTGCTCTTCTTCCGCTTCTGTCGCGTACGTCCGCCCTTAGCCAACACACCAGTAGGCGAGACTTGCGGACGCCCGATACGAGCTCGTCCTTCACCGCCGCCATGCGGGTGATCGACCGGGTTCATAGCCACACCACGAACATGCGGCTTGCGACCCAGGTGCCTCACTCGTCCGGCTTTTCCGTGCTTAATATTCTTATGATCGGGATTGGAGACCTCGCCAATGGTCGCGCGGCATGCCGTGCTGAAGATGCGCACTTCGCCCGAAGGGAGTCGGATGTGTGCTCGTTTCCCTTCTTTTCCAATGAGTTTGGCCGAGGTTCCGGCAGATCGGGCAATCTTCCCGCCACTGCCGGGCGAGAATTCTAGGTTGTGAACAATCGCTCCCAATGGAATTCTCGCAAGAGGCATCGAATTTCCGACGCGAACTTCTGCGTTCTCGCCGGACTCAACCATGGAGCCCAATTCCAGTTCCACTGGGGCGACAATGTATCGCTTCTCACCATCGACATAGTTCAAGAGAGTGATCCATGCCGATCGATTGGGATCGTATTCACGCGTAGCAACGCGAGCAGGGATGCCGTCCTTCCCACGCGTAAAGTCGATCATTCGATAGCGACGCTTATGCCCACCGCCACGGAAGCGCGACGTGATTCTGCCTTGGCTATTGCGTCCGCCCGTCTTGATAATCGGCTGGAGCAGACTCTTCTCAGGAGCTACTTTGCACAGCTCTGAAAAGTCAGGAAGCTCTGCATGGCGACGCCCCGGGGACGTTGGATTATATCGTTTCAGCGTCATGTCCTAGCCTCCCATAATGTCAATTCGATTGCCAGGAGCCAACCGAACGATTGCTTTTCGCCAGCGCGGTGTCTTTCCATGTAGCTGACTGAGACGTTCTCGTCGCGGTTTGCCTTTTCGATTGGCTGTCCAGACCTTTTCAACTTTCACGTCAAATAGGTGCTCGACGGCCTTGCGAATCTGAATCTTGTTCGCACCGAGAGCCACACGGAACGAGTACTTCCGCTCTTCCATCCTCTGCCACGTCTCTTCAGTAAGAATGGGAGCGAGCAGAACATCCTCGTGATGATCAAACCTTGCCATGGCTAAAACCTCTCCGTCAGTTCTTCTACAGCCTTCGCTGTCATCAACAGATGATCGTGACGAAGGATGTCATAGACGTTAACGCCCCCGCAAGCGATGCATTTCGCCGTAGGGAGGTTGGTAAACGATTTCTTGACAGCCCGATCGTACTCAGCCGTTGCGACGACAACCAGGGTCTTGCCTGATAACTCCATGCGATTCAGTAGCGCAACAGCTGACTTGGTCTTGGGCGTGTCAAACTGGATGTGGTCGATGAGTGCCAGATTCCCGGATTCAGCGCGATCAGACAACGCAGCAGCAAGCGCGCCTCGTTTCATCTTCTTGGTGAGTTTGGATTCGTAGGATCGGGGTTTGGGGCCAAAAATCGTTCCCCCGCCGACCCAGATTGGCGAACGACGAGATCCAGCTCGAGCGCGCCCTGTTCCCTTCTGTCGCCATGGCTTCTTTCCGCCACCACTGACTTCGCCGCGAGTCTTTGTCGAATGTGTGCCCTGACGGCGGTTGCCTAGCTGCATTCGCACCACACGATACAGCAGGTCCTTGTTCACGTGGGCTGCGAACAGTCGATCGTCAAGTGACGTCGGTTGCGGATCGTTCGCTCCAGTAAATGAGTAAAGTTTCGCTTCAGCCATGACGTTTCCCCAATTCAAGAATGGCCCCTCGCGAGCCCGGCGTGGAGCCCTTGACGATCAACAGGTTCCGTTCCGGATCGACTCGAAGGACTTGAAGAGCTCGCACGGTCGCACGGCGTGATCCCATCTGGCCGGGGAGCTTCTTTCCTTTGATGACACGTCCTGGCCTCACGCAGTTACCTACGGAACCTGGACGTCTATGAAAATGGGACCCGTGTGACGCAGGTCCGCCTGCAAAATTCCATCGCTTGACAACACCCTGGAAACCGTGTCCCTTCGACGTGCCTGCGATGTCAACTTTATCGCCTTCTTCGAACAGATCCACGCTCAGTGTCTCGCCAACGGTGTAGTCTTCCGGATTGTCGATACGGATTTCGAAGAGGTGCCGCTGCGGCGTTACCCCCGCTTTGCTGAAGTGTCCAGCAATCGGCCGCGTCACTCTCGACTCCTTGATTTCGCCGTATCCGAGCTGCAGTGCGTTGTATCCGTCGGATTCAATCGTCTTGATCTGGACGATCGTGCATGGAGCCGTTTCGATCACCGTAACACCAATTGCCCGGTCATCGACGAAGAGCTGGGTCATGCCGATCTTTCGTCCAAGTATTCCGCGAGCCATGATCTGCCAACCTCCGTCTACAGTTTGATCTCGATATCGATGCCTGTTGGCAGTTCGATATCCATCAAGGAATTAATGGTCTCCGAGGTCGGCTCTTTGATGTCCAGAAGACGCGTATGGATCCGCCGTTCGAAGTGTTCCATCGACCGCTTGTCAACATGTGGCGATCTCAGCACCGTGTAGATTCGCCTCTGAGTGGGCAGAGGAATGGGGCCGGAGATTTTGGCGCGTGTTTCTTTGGCCGATTCAACGATTTTGCGGATCGAACTGTCAACGAGTTCGTGGTCGTATCCCCGCAGCTTGATTCGAATTTTCTCTCTTGCCATTTCAATATCCTCTGCTTCGAATGATCTTTTCTTTCAAACCTTGGGGAACGATATCATAGCGCTCAACGCGCAATGAGTACGTCGCCCTCCCTTGGGTTAAAGAACGCAGCCGTGTGGCATATCCGAATGTCTCAGCCAACGGAACCGACACGCGTAGTATCTGCACGGTCTCGCGTTGCTGTAGTTCCCGGATTTCCCCTCGCCTGCGAGCCAAGTCCTCCATCACCTCACCCAGGTAATCCGCTGGTGTGATCACTTCGCCTTCCATGATTGGCTCTAGAAGCTCAAACACACCCTCCCTGTACGCTCGGTGCAACGCTCCTGCTGTTGCTGCTCGAAACGCCAGTTCAGACGAGTCAACTGGATGAAAAGACCCACCGATTACGGTGGCTCCAATATCGGCCAGAGGATAACCGGCAATAGGCCCATTTGTCAATGTAGCACGAAGTGCGCTTTCTATGGGGCTTCTGTACTCTTTGGGGATCTCCTCCGTGGGGGCGCAGTAGGCGAATGTAAATCCATCGCCACGCTGGAGTGGCTCTAGCTTTATTCGCACATGAGCGAACTGGCCCTTGCCGCCGGCTTGCTTCTCAAACCGCTCCTCTACTTCTACAGGCGCAGCGAGTGTCTCCCGATAGGCCACCTGCGGCCGTCCCACGTGAACCGTCATGTTGAATTCGTCGCGAAGTCTCCGCACAAGCACCTCAAGGTGCAACTCGCCCATTCCGGCCAGAATGGTCTGGTTGGTAAGCTCATCCGTGCGCACATGGAACGTGGGGTCTTCGATCGCCAGCGTGGTCAACGCAGAGAGCAGATCATCGAATTCGGCCTCCGTGCGCGGCTCTACGGCAATGAAGACAACGGGATCTGGGAAGTCGATCTTCTCGAGAAGAATCGGAGCGTCTTTACTGGCTAGCGTATCACCTGTGGCGATATCTTGGGATCCAACAATCGCTACAATATCCCCAGCCGTTGCCTGCATAAGGGGAATGCGTTGATTGGCGTGCATGCGGAAGATCTTGGAGATGCGCATCCCTTTTCCAGATGACACATCCAGCGTATGTCCACCCGCATCCAAGCATCCCGAATACACTCGAATGAACACCAGTCGTCCTGCATAGCGGTCGGCAACGACTTTGAAGGCGAGCGCTGAGAAGGGTTCGTCAGGATCAGCGTGACGCAACTCGTCGGAGTCAATGCCCTGAATGGCAGGAACGTCAAGAGGGGAAGGCAGATATCGGATTACTGCGTCCAACAGGAGCTGAATGCCCTGGTTCTGGAACGCCGATCCGCCCACAACGGGGATCATGCCATGCTCGATGCATCCCTTGCGGAGCGCCTCGTGGAACAGACTTGCGGGAATCTCTTCATCCGCAAGGAAGAGTTCCATCACACGATCATCAATGTTCGCAACGCGCTCGATCGCCATGTCGCGCAAGCGCTCTGCCTCGTTACGAATCTCGGGTGGAATGTCCCGCTTCTCGTAGTCAGCTCCAAGAGATTCTGCGTCCCAGACCAAGTACGTACGTTCGATCAGATCGACGAGCCCTTCGGGCCTGCGATCCTCATTGCGTAGAGGAAGGATGAGCGGAACCGCGCACACTCCGAGACGCTCTTCAATCATCTCCACTGTGCCTACGTAGTTCGACTCGACCCGGTCGAGCTTATTGACGAAGGCGATGCGTGGAATGTGGTAGCGGTCGGCTTGTCGCCATACGGTCTCGGATTGCGATTCGACCATTTCCACGCCAGAGAAGACGACCACGCCGCCATCCAGCACCCGCAACGAGCGTTCTACTTCTGCTGTGAAGTCAACGTGTCCGGGCGTGTCGATGATGTTAATGCGATAGTCTTGCCAGGAGCAGGTTGTGGCCGCAGATGTGATCGTGATGCCGCGCTCTCGCTCCTGGACCATCCAGTCCATTTCGGTGTCGCCCTCATGAACCTCTCCCATCTTGTGGATCTCGCCGGTGTAGAAGAGGATCCGCTCCGTCGTCGTGGTCTTCCCCGCATCGATATGCGCCATGATACCGATGTTTCGAATCCTGTCTAGACGAACTGGAGCATCCATGTCATTCTCTCCTCCACGCAAAGCCCAATCTCGACAGAGAAGGGAAAGACCAAGAACTCGCTGCTGGCGTCAATTACCAGCGATAGTGCGCGAATGCCTTGTTTGCTTCAGCCATGCGATGTGCATCGAGGCGCTTGTTGTATGCTTTGCCTTCCTTGCGTGACGCGTCAAGGATCTCAGCGGCAAGTTTCCCAGCCATGGTCTTGTCGCCGCGCGCTCTCGCGGCAGCTACGAGCCATCTTAGAGCAAGCGCAATCTGACGATCCTGCGCGACTTCGTAAGGAACCTGATAGTTGGCACCGCCGACTCGACGAGTTCGAACTTCAAGTCGCGGAGAGCAGTTGGCTAATGCCTCATTGAATACTTCGAGCGCCGTTTGCTCACTCCGCTCCTCGACAATCTCTAGCGCCGAGTAAACGATTCGCCTCGCTGCCGACTTCTTTCCCTCAAGCATGATGTAGTTAATCAGCTTGGCCAGAAGCTGGCTGCCATACTTCATATCGGGACTGACATTTCGCCCAGGTAATTTCATCAAGATCTCCTAGCTTCCCTTCTTGGCGCCATACTTCGAACGCCCTTGCTGACGGCCACTTACACCTTCGGAATCCAAAGTTCCTCGAACGATGTGATACCTCACGCCAGGAAGATCCTTGACACGTCCTCCACGAACCAGCACCATCGAGTGTTCTTGCAGCTTGTGCCCTTCACCACCGATGTAGGCGGACACTTCCCTGCCGTTGCTGAGTCGAACACGTGCAACTTTGCGAAGTGCAGAGTTCGGCTTCTTGGGTGTACGCGTATAGACACGTGTACATACGCCACGACGCTGCGGGCAGGAATCAAGTTGAGGAGCCTTGCTCTTCTTGCGCTTCGGCTTCCTTCCCATACGGATCAATTGGTTAATCGTCGGCATAGTGTCTCCTAAGAATTGAAACGGATTATAGAACCTGGCAACGCCTCATTCAACCTACATGTCTGTTTCATCACTCGTCGCGGAATCGATCTCTACCTCGACCCGTCGTCGATATCGGTCTTCGGTAGGTCAGCTAGAACCACAGGAATCTTGAAGCCGGTCCCCGATGGAATCCTCTTACCCACAATGATACTCGGCTTGAGCCCGCTCAGCTCATCGACTTCACCGCGTAGAGCAGCTTCAGACAGCACCTTCGTCGTACGCTGGAATGACGCAGCTGAAAGCCATCCCTTGGTCTGCAGAGCGGCACGTGAGATTCGAAGCAGCTCGCGCTCACCGTCAGGGTAGTTCTTGACGAGCAACGATACTTCTACTGTCTCTTCGCCGTGGGTCACAAACACCCGTTCAATTCCTGCCTTGCTGGCTCGAGCGAGGATTTCTTGGCTAAGCAATTCACCGCTCGTAGCGATCAAGTGGCCACCTGAGGCAACATCTTCAGCAAGTGGTTCGCCTAGTACATCGCGCCGCAAACGATCCGCTTCCTGATTCCACTGCGTTAGCGCGCGAATCTCCTTGCGGAACTCCTCGAGCGTGACAGAGTCGCCAAGCAGGAATCTGGCATCGCCTCGATCAACGATCTTAACGTTGTTCAGAATCTGACGGATGATGACTTCCAAGTGCTTGTCGTTGATGTCCACGCCCTGCTGTTTGTAGACCTTGTGTATCTCACTGAGCAGGTACTGTCTCGCCTTGTTCACGCCCGCTGTTTCCAGCAACGTGTGAGGAGCAACAACCCCCTTGGTGAGAAGGTCTCCCTCCTCAACCTTGTCTCCAACTCTGACTATCAAGGCCTTGTCGATCTTCACGATACTCTTGGGTTGCAGGAGGATCGTCGCGATGCCTTTCTTCTTGGTAATTGATGTAACGACAACGTCTCCCTGATGAGCGATTTCTAGAGACAACACGTTCTCCCCAGCCTTCACAGTCGCTCCATGCGGTTTGGCGACATGCAAATCTGATGTAAGCGGTATCCGCAGGCTGTTCCCAGCTGGGTTGAAAACGACAATGCGATCCGAAAGCACAAGCGCCGTTCCCTCTGTCTCACTGGCAATGAATATCGGCTTGGAGCGAGAGGTAACATGATCCCCTTCTTTGACCTTCGCTCCTGCCTCAACCATCAAGCGTGCACCAAACGGAATCTCATGCTTCGTCTCTACGCCATTCTCGTCTACCAGGACGACGATTCGGTCTTCTCCCTCTGGGATCTGAACTACCGCATGGCAGTCCGCGACGATGCCATCCACATTGAAGCGATCCGTGAGCGCGTCTCCTTCAGATACCTGATCGCCGTCTTTCACCTTGGGTTGAGCGGCAATAGGCAGCGAATAGCTGCGGTCTCCTGCCGACGCATCCGTGATGAACAACTCTTGGGATCCATCATCGAGATTCAGAACGTAAAGCTCACCAGCGCATGGGCTAGAGTGATCAATGAGTGCGCTCACGTCGATCTGCTCATCGACTTCAGCCCTCAGGATGGAAATGGGCAGACGCGCAGTGCGAATCTCACCGGTGACTTCCACTTGATCATCGCCCGTTGCCGTCGGCGTGATGTTGGTGACATATCCGTCGAGAGGCGAAATGCCCGCTTCTCCGCTCTTCATGGTCTTACGTGCCTCGAACAACTCCTCGGCACGCGGAAGTCCCTGAGTGATGTCATCACCAGCGACGCCTCCCGTGTGGAACGTACGCATGGTCAGCTGCGTTCCCGGCTCACCCACAGATTGCGCAGCAATCACACCAACAGCTGTGCCCAGACTCACGGGCTGATGGTTACTCATGTCAAAGCCATAGCAGAGCTGACAGATCCCGCTGGACGTTTCACATGTCATGGGCGACCGTATCACGATGCGAGGGCGCACTCGAACTGTCTTGACGCCGCCTTCTTTGAGCACATCAATGTGCCGCGGTGTCAGCAATTCGTCCGCCTTAACAAGCACGCGCTTGGCTTCAGCATCGCGAATCTCAGCCACATTCTTGGTGCCGATCATCCGCTCACGCTCTGCCGGTTTACTCATCGATAGCTCACAGTCCAGGCGACCAAGATGATCTGCCGTCTCTTGTGAGACCCACTGATTCGCATCAACCAGGATTTCACCCGACGCGGGGTCAACCACAGGTTCAGCTGTGACGCGGCCGTAAATCCGCTCTTCGATCGATTCCATCAGTTCTGTCTTACTGAACCAAAGTGGATCGATATCGATTCCCTGCGACGTGCCACAGTCCAATTCGGTAGTGATGGTGTCAGAGGATGCGTCCACCAATCGCCGGGTGAGGTATCCCGAATCGGCTGTCTTGAGTGCCGTGTCAGCCGCACCCTTGCGTCCGCCATGTGTAGAGATGAAGTACTCCATCATGTCCAAGCCCTCTCTAAAATTGGAGATGACGGGACGTTCAACAATCTCTCCCGAAGGGCCGGCCATGGGACCGCGCATGCCACACAACTGCTTCACCTGATCCGGGCCACCGCGAGCGCCTGATATAACAATTCCGTAGACCGGATTAAATGCATGGCTCGCCAAGTTTGCCATGGTTGCATCTTCGACATCATCAACAGTACGTCGCCAGATTCGAATGACGGCCTGCTTCCGCTCGTCTTCAGTGGACAAGCCCATGCGGTGCATCGTCTCGATTCGTTGGACCGCTGCCAGCGAGATTCGGACAATGCCTTCCTTCTCTTCAGGGATCAAGCAGTCCTTCAGCGAGATGGTCAATCCAGACTGAGTCGCGTACTTGAATCCCAGATCCTTCAGATCGTCTAAGACTTCAGCCGTCTTCTCCCAGCCGAATTCATGGTAGCACGTGCGCACGACACGCCGAATCGCACTTCGATTCATCACTTTGTCGTAGTCACGCACTGACTCAGGGAAGATGCGGTTCAGCTCGGCTCGTCCCAGTGTCGTCTTGATCCGCTTTCCGTCGATACGAATCTGAATCGGGCTGTGGAGGGCAATGATATCTGCCTCCTCGGCCTTGCGAGCTTCTTCAATATCGCAGAACGTCTTCCCTGCCCCCTTCCCGTCCTTCACTTCCACGGTAAGGTAATAGTAGGCATACACTGGATCTTGCGTCGGTAGCGTGATCGGCTCTCCATCGGAGGGAGAAAGGATGTTCCTGGGTGCCGCCATCAATTCTCGCGCCTCACGGATCGCCTCCTCTGATAGCGGGAGATGTACTGCCATCTGGTCGCCATCAAAATCTGCGTTATAGGGAGGGCAGATAAACGGATGGATATGAATGGCTTCCCCGTCCACCAGCACAGGCTCGAATGCTTGCATGGAGAGCCGATGCAGAGTGGGGGCGCGATTGAGCAAGACCGGATGAGATTTGATCAACTTGTCGAGAATATCCCATACCTCAGGCATCTCGCCGGCCATGGCACTGTTCTTGATTTCGTCAAAGTCCGAGAAGGTCGTTGTCTCCAGACCGTGCAGGATGAAGGGCTTGAACAGCTCAAGTGCCATCTTCTTGGGAAGACCGCACTGATGGAGCTTGAGCGTGGGATCCACCACGATGACAGCGCGCCCAGAATAGTCGACGCGGCGCCCGAGGAGGTTTCGCCTCAAGCGCCCATGTTTTCCGTGGATGCGCTCTGAGAGCGATTTCAGCGGGCGATTGTCGCGCCCTCGGATCGGGCTTTCCTTCTTCTCATTGTGAATCAGAGCATCCACAGCTTCCTGCAGCATGCGTCGCTCGTTGCGCAGGATCACTTCAGGCGCTCCCATGTCGATTAGTTTCTTGAGGCGATTGTTGCGGTTGATGATTCTGCGATACAGGTC